>JBBRUG010000001.1:0-72841 GCA_038247995.1 Chloroflexales bacterium
GTTGGTTTTTTTCGCGCCCTCCCCCCCCCCCCCCCCCAACACTCTACCGGACTTCAACAATCAACTCTACTTCGACGGCGTAGTTGAAAGGGATGGTCATGCCGACGGCGCTGCGGGCGTGGCGGCCGACCGGGCCGAATACTTCAACCAGCAAATCGCTACAGCCGTGCATAACGCCGGGGGTGTTATCGAAGCCGGGGGCTACATTCACCATGCCGAGCACTTTAACGAACTGAACGATGTTGTCGAGGCTACCGGCAACGGTCTTCACGGCGCGCAAACAGTTCAACGCGCAGAGTCGCGCGGCGGCGTACCCTTCTTCAACCGTCAGATCGGCGCCGACCTTGCCTTTGACATCTTTGCCGTCCCACTGCGAGGTTTGCCCGGAGGTGTAGATCAGGTTGCCGGTTCGTACAGCGGCGAGAAATTTTCCGTTATCCAGTTTTACCGGCTCGATCTGGTAGCCCATTGCGGCGAGTTTTGCTTCGTAAGACATCTAGGTTGCTCCTTGTTGGGCGGTAGAGGCGAATCGCGAGTCGCCCCTATTGCATCGCGGTGGCTCCTCGACAGGCTGAAGCATTTGCGTAGAAAATGATTCAGCCTGACACATTCTACTGTAGATCGCTGCGCTCGACGGTGCCTTCGATCAGGCCGTAGGGTTCGCTGGTGACTTGGAAGATCTCGTTGGCGTTGGTTTGCCCAAACGGTTCCAGGTTAAACAACAGATGATGCTTATTCGGCAGGGTGAAGTGGATACGTTCGATCACCGGGAAGTGCTCCAGCACCGCCCGGCCCATCCGGTAGAGCGTGTTTTGCACCGAGGGGCTGTAGTGGTCGCTGAAGGTGGCCAGGATCTGGTCGCGGACGCCGATCCAGAGCGGGTTGTAGTCCAGATCAGCTTGCGCGCAATACGCCCAGGTCGCGCTAATCGCCGTAGCGAAGATGCGGTCGTTGGTGTCGGCGAGGGTTGTATAGTCGTCGCGGTAAAAGTCTTCCCAACCCGATGCGGTAGTCTTCAGCACGAGCAGATCATCCACACCGGCGGTGGTGACGATGCCGGCCAGATCGCCGCGCACGGTGGCCACCCGCTCGCCGGCTGCGCGCGTGAAAGCGTGCGGATGGGGTTGGCCGGCGACAGTGATCCGCTGCCAGGGATACTCGGTCAGGCGCACTTCGGCAACGCGCACTGTCGGGCCAGTGGCGATAAAGTGGCGCGCCAGGTGCGCCCCAAATGCCTCGATCGAGTCGAGCGGATGCTCCCTGGCAAAGGCATACACCGTGTTGCGCATTGTGTCGGTGGCGAGCAGTTGCCGGTTGTCGCCTTCGGTATATGCGGCGGCAAAGTCGCCCTCCAGCGTAATTGCAACGTTAACATCGTGCAGCGTGTGTGTGTCGCCGGCCCGGCTTACCTTCACCAGGCGGACATCGGCCTTGCCGTAGCGGGCGTGGACTATTCGAACTTGAGACATAGCGCTCCTTGTCTGACGGTGTAGTTGCACACAGCATAGCCGCGAGCAACCATACTGTCACTCTTCACACAAACCACCCCCGGCGTTCCAATTCGGCCCAGATCTGCTGCACGGCGGCATACCCGGCGCGTTTGACGGCGGTTTCATCGGCCACAGCCAGCCGCCCTTCCCAGATCAGGAAGCGCCCGCCCACGGCGACGTGGCTGACGTTTAAGCCATTGGCATACAGCAGGTGATGCAACGGTTCGGGCGGCGGCCCGCCAACGCCTACCAACGGCCCGGCGACGTCCACCACGGTGAAGTCGGCGGCGGCGCCGGCGGCAATCCGGCCCAGATCTGTGCGGCGCAGGCCAGCGGCGGCAACCTGCGTGGCGCCGGCCAAAGCATCCTGGATCGTCGGGCGCTCCAATCGGGTGGGGCTATGCTCGGCGAGCGCAGCATAACGCGCCTGTCCATAGAGCACCGCCAGTTTGAGATTTTCGAGCATGTCGTTCGAGTGGGTGTCGATCGCAACATTGCTCGCCAGTCCGGCGCCAAGCGCCTCGGGGTAGGGTTGGGCTGCGCCGCCCGCACCGCCGCCCGATGGGCAATGGGCGTACACCACGCCGTGTTCGCGCAGGATCGCCGGGTCGTCGCGCCAGTCGAGCCCGACCATGTGCGCCCCGAAGACCGGGCCGTCGAATAGGCCGTGCGCGGCCAGCCATGCCGTTGGCGTGCGGCCCCACAGCCGTTGCACCGTCGCCGTTTCGCGGGGCGATTGCGACAGGTGAATATGGATGCCGGTGCCGAGCGCGCGGGCGGCGGCGGCGAGCGCCTTGAGTGTGGCCGGCGTGTGGGTGTCGGCGGCGTGCGGCGCCAACATCACTCGGATCATACCGCGCCCCATCCCGTCAGCTTCGGCGGCGAAGCGCTGAGCGGCGTCGATTTCGGCCAGCGTGGCGGCTTCGGTGGCGTGGAGTACGGCGTCGTCCTGGCGAAACCAGATCGGGAAGAGCCGGTCGATGCCGGGGATCATCGGCCCAACAAAGCTGCGCACCCCCCAACGCGCCGCGATCCGGGCGAAGCTTTGGGCCTGGCGCATACTCAGGCTCATCTCGACAAGCGTGGTGCAGCCGCCGCGCAGAATCTCGGCCAGGTTGTGCGCGGTCAGCGCGTCGAGGGCGTCGTCGTCCAAAGCTTCGACGAGTTGCAGCGGCAGGGCAAACGAGCGCCCGCCCTCAATGATCCCGCGTGTCGGCGTGCCGCCGGCCACATGCGTATGGCCGCTGATCAGGCCCGGCAACAGCAGATGCCCCGGCACGTCCAGGGTGAGCAAACCCGCCGGCCCCGGCCCTGTGCCAACGGTTTTGATCTGCCCGGCCTCAACAACAATGTGGCCGTTGCGTAGCAACTGCGGGCCGTGCGGGCCGGCGGCATAGATCCATGCCGGCGCAATCGCGTAGGGTGCTCCGGCTGATCCGGCGGCGAGCAGTTGGCCGGAAAGCGTATCCATCCTATCCTCCGCGCAAGATCGGGCGCGTCAGGCATGTAGCGCCGCCTTCGGCCTTGAGCGAGATCTCGTTGCCGCGATAGGTGCGCACCTCACAGCCGGCTGCGGCCAGCGCCGCCTGGGTTTGCGGGTTGCCCTCCAGCATCAGGCACTCGTTGGGTGCGAGGGCCAACACATTGATGCCCATGGTCAAAAATTCCGCCTCAGGCACGTCGATCAGGCGCACGCCGCGGCGCTCCAGTTCCTGCAAGAAGGGCACGCTGAGCAGCGGGCGATACACAACGGCCAGGTCGTCGGCTATCATGCTGATCAGCGACATCAGATGCAGGCAGGCCTCCGGCCCCTGATAATAGGGCAGATCAACCGTCAGCACCCTGACGCCGATCGGCGTGAGCGCGGCGCGCAACTGTTCCACCCCAGCCGGGTTGGTGCGGAAGCCGATGCCGGCAGCCAGCGTCTGCTGATCAACCCAGAGCAGGTCGCCGCCCTCGGCCAGCGCGTCGCCGGCGAGGCGGGCCAGGATCGGTACATCGAGCGCGGCAAACGTGGCGGCCATAGCTTCTTCTTCACCGACACGCAGCGGTTTGCCCATACGCAAGATGATCGCCCCGGCATCGGTGACGAGCGCCGGATCGTGGACGAAAATTGCATCGGCGCGTGCGGGTTGCGCTTCCTGCTGCATAATCACTTCGGCGCCGAAATCGCGCAGCGTGGCCGTAAATGCATCGTGCTCGGCTTGCGCAGCGGCGAGATCCGGTCGGGCGGTATAGTGCCAGGCAGCCGGATCGGCGACGGCAAACGCAGCATCGGGGCGGCGCACCAGAACGCGGCGCAACGGGGCGACCATGCTCTGGCTGCCATAGTAGCGCGGTTGTGCGGACATTGTTTGCTCCCTTGCAGTAGTGGCACAGCGGCGCAGCTTGCAGCGCCGCTGTGCCAAGTATACCCCAAGATTGACAATCCTCCGGCTTTCCCGTACGCTTAAAAAGAAGCCCTGTTCGCCCCTATGTTCTAGTGCCACGGCGGCCATTCTCTGGCTGCCGCGTGTCTGGTTTGGCCTCGCGCCCGGCGTGTTATTCCTGGGAGGAAGACGCGATGCACCACGATATTTCGCTGTTGACGAACATTTCGGCTGCCCTCTTGGCCGCATTCGGCGGCGGCCTGCTTGCGCGGCGCGTCGGCCTGCCCACAATCGTAGGTTATTTGCTGGCTGGAATGCTGATCGGGCCGTTCACTCCCGGCTTTGTCGGTGATATCGATGACATCAGCCAGCTCGCCGAGTTGGGGGTGATTTTTCTGATGTTTGGCGTCGGGTTGCACTTTTCGATCCGCGCACTCTGGGCGGTGCGTAAAGTGGCGATCCCCGGCGCGGCACTCCAGATGCTGTTCGCCACGGCGGTGGGCTTCGGGTTAACCCAATTCTGGGGTTGGAGTATGCCCGCCGGGTTGGTGCTTGGCCTGGCAATTTCAATCGCCAGCACCGTCGTGTTGTTGCGCGGCCTGATGGATCGCGGCCTGATCAATACGACGCCGGGCCAGGTGGCGGTGGGCTGGCTAGTGATGGAAGACCTAGCGACAGTGCTGATCCTGGTGCTGCTGCCGGCGTTGTTTCTGAGTACGGGCGGCAATCCCTGGGTCGACGCCGGGATTGCGCTGCTCAAAGCTGCTGCGTTTGTCGGCCTGATGCTCTTTGTCGGTGCCCGGTTGCTGCCCTGGTTGCTCACCTGGATCGCCCACACCCGCTCGCGCGAACTGTTCATCCTCGCTGTCGTAACGATCGCGCTCGGCACGGCGTTTGGTTCCGCAGTCTTCTTTGGCGTCTCGCTGGCGTTAGGCGCGTTCCTTGCCGGCGTGGTGCTCGCCGAGTCGTCGGTCAGCCATCAGGTGGGCGCCGAGGTGCTGCCTTTCCGCGAGACGTTCGCTGTGCTCTTCTTCGTCTCGGTAGGCATGCTGGTTAATCCACTTTATTTACTCAATAATATCGGGCAGGTACTGATCCTCACCACGTTGATCGTCGTCGGCAAGGCGGTAATTACGCTGCTAATCGGCTTTCTGCTGCCCGCCTCCGGCAAGACCATCCTGGTGGTAGCGGCGGGTTTAAGCCAGATCGGTGAGTTTTCGTTCATTATTGGGCAAGCCGGAGTGCAGCTTGGCGTGTTAACCCAGGATCAATACTCGCTGCTCTTGGCCGGCGCGCTGCTTTCGATTATGGTCAACCCGCTGATGTATCGGGCCATGCCGGTGGTTGAGGCGGCGCTCAAGCGTTATCCCGCGCTCTGGAATTGGATTGACGGCCAGGGCGTTGATCCGAGTCTTGCTCCCCACGGGATGACCAATCATGTGGTAGTAGTTGGTTATGGCCGGGTGGGCGAGCATATTGTCGCTGTGCTTGAGCGCCTGGAAGTGCCGCGCCTGGTTGTCGAAATCGATGCCGGTCGGGCTGCCGAGTTCAGTCAACGCGGCATAGCGACCCTGTTCGGCGACGCAGCGAACTCGGAAGTGCTCGATTATGCCGGCCTGGAACGCGCCCGCGCGTTGGTGGTGACGCTGCCCGATGAAGCGGCGACCGAGATGATCGTCGCGGCTGCCCGCGCTACGGCGCCGGAACTGCCGATCATTGCGCGGGCAACCACAACTTCGGGAGTGGGCCGCTTAACCAAACTCGGCGCTCAGGATGTGATCCACCCCGAACTTGAGGGCGGCCTGGAAGTGATGCGCCACACTCTGCTGGCCCTGAATTATCCCGACGGCGAGGTGCAGCGTTACGCCGATGCCGTGCGCCGCGATCAATACGACACGAAGCATTCGACGCCTGAGGAAGAACATGTACTTGAACAACTCTTGCATACGGTGCGCGGTATGGCAATTGCCTGGCATACCCTTGCTCCCGCCAGCCCGGTGGTCGGCATGAGTCTGGCCGAAGCCAATCTGCGTGTCCACACCGGCGCCTCGGTGATTGCCCTGATCCGCGCACAGCAACTGCTGGCCAATCCGAAGTCGAGCACACTATTTTTGCCCGGCGATATGATCGGCATGATCGGCGACACGGAACAGATCGCCGCCGCCAAACAACTTCTTGCCGCCGATGCGGCGCATCCTACTGCCAATCCTGAAATCGATCCAGTGGCTTCCGCTATGTTGACGACGAGGACGCCATGACGGTTGAGCTGAACCTGTTGATTGCAGCAGTGTTGCTGATCGTCAGTATTATTGCTACCCGCGCATCAAATCGCTTCGGCGTGCCGGCCCTGATCCTTTTCCTGGCGATCGGTATGTTGGCCGGCTCCGAAGGGCCGGGTGGGATCGATTTTGCCGATTATCAACTCGCCCAGACGATCGGTGTGATCGCTCTGGTCTACATTCTCTTCTCCGGCGGATTAGACACCGATTGGCCGGCGATTCGGCCGGTGCTTGGCCAGGGCATGGTGTTGGTGAATGTTGGCGTGCTGTTGAGCGCGCTGATTGTCAGCCTGTTTGCCATGTGGGTGCTGCAACTGAGTTGGATCGAGGCGTTCTTGCTCGGCGCCGTCGTTTCGTCCACCGATGCGGCAGCAGTCTTCGCGGTAATGCGTGATCGCCAGGTTAACCTGAAGCATAACTTGGAGCCGCTGATCGAGCTTGAGTCCGGATCAAATGACCCAATCGCCGTCTTTCTCACGCTCGGCATTACGAACCTGATCATGACGCCGGGAAGCTCACTGCTCAGCCTGGTACCGAACTTTCTCCTGCAGATGGTGCTTGGCGCCGGCGGCGGTTACCTGCTGGGGCGGCTCATGGTGCTGGCGATCAACCGGATTCGGCTCAAGCAGGAGGGGCTGTATGTCGTCTTTACCCTCGGGTTTACCATCCTTACCTATGCGGTCGTCGCGCTGATCGGCGGGAACGGCTTCCTTGCCGTGTATCTTGCCGGGATTGTGGTGGGGAACAAGAATATTGTCCACAAGCGCTCGATCCTGCGCTTTCACGACGGCATCGCCTGGCTGATGCAGATCGCGATGTTCCTCTCGCTCGGTTTGCTCATTTTTCCCTCGCAGTTGCTGCCTGTGGCTGGGCCGGGGTTATTACTGGCGCTGTTTTTGGTGTTCGTCGCCCGCCCGCTGAGTGTATTCGCCTCATTGTTCTGGTTCCGGCGCAGTTGGCGCCAGTTGAGTATGGTTTCCTGGGCCGGGTTGCGGGGCGCCGTGCCGATTGTGCTGGCTACCTTTCCATTGCTGGCCGGCGTGCCAAGCGCGGGCCTGATCTTCAATGTCGTCTTTTTTATTGTGGTCATCTCGGTGCTGCTCCAGGGCTTGACAATCGCCCAGGTGGCGCGCTGGCTTGGCCTTTCCGCGACGGAAAAATCGGTTCTCAGTTCGCAGATGTTTGTGCCCGAGGTACGGCTAAGCAGCCAGCTTGTTGAGGCTGTCGTGCCGGAACATTCAGCCTTGAATGGCCTGGCCTTGATTGAAATCGGTTTGCCGCGCAGCCTGTTGGTGGTGCAAGTGCAACGCGGCGCCGAGACGATTATTCCCAATGGCAGCACGGTCATTGTTACCGGGGATCATCTGCTGCTGCTCGTCACGCCCGACACAATCCCGGTGCTGTACGAATTGCGCGATCAAGCCGGGCTGGAACTGCTCACACAACGCCCGGCGACGGAAGTGGCGGCGCCAGTTTGACGGTTCGATAGTTCGACCAAGGACCAAGGACCAAGGACCAAAGCCGGACTGGCGTCGTCGTCGTTCGTCTGCCGTCTTTCATTTAAAGGATCGTCCGTGATCGATACTGCAACGCTGATCGCAATTCTTGGCCTGGTGGGGATGGTGATTGTCGGTGGGGCGTTGCTTTCGGGGCCGGTTGAACGCACTGGCATGCCGTCACTGGCGATCTTTCTGCTCCTGGGGCTGCTGATCGGCCCTTATGGCCTGAATCTTTTCACAGTGATGCTCGAAGATCCGCTGCTGCGGGTTGTCGCCACGCTCAGCCTGACCCTGGTGCTCTTTACCGATGCTTTGACGCTAGACCTCAGTGAAGTCCGGCGGAACAAGCTGCTGGCGGCGCTGATCTTAGGGCCGGGTACATTGATCGGTGCGTTTGCGCTGGCCTGGGCGGCCTGGGCCTTCTTTGGCCTCGATCCGGTGGCAGCGGTCATCCTTGGCGCGGCAATCGCCTCAACCGATCCGGTCATTCTGCGCGGCATGCTCCAGAGCAGCGGGCTGAGTGAACGCTTACGATTGGCCCTGCGCCTGGAGAGCGGCATGAATGATGTGCTGCTCCTGCCGATTGTGCTCGTAGCGCTGGCCTTCGGCGCGGCGGGCGGTGTGCCGCCGGCGGGCGATCTGGCGCGGCTGATGGTGAGCCTGTTTGTGCTTGGCCCGTTGGCAGGCGTCGGCATCGGTTTTGTAGCGGTGCGCTCGCTCGTCTGGGTACGGACCAAGTTTAGCGTCCGGCGCGAATACGAGGCGCTGTATGTGATCGGTGTGGCGCTGTGCGCCTTTGCCGCCGCCGAAGCGCTTGGCGGTAGCGGATTTCTGGCGGCCTTTGCCGCCGGCCTGGTGATTTCCTCGCTCGATATGGAGCTGTGCGACTGCTTCCTGGAGTATGGTCAGGTGACGGCTGAGATGGCGCTGCTGTTCACCTATGTGCTGCTGGGCACAGCGCCGATCTGGAGCGGCCTGGGGGTGATCACGCCGGCGGCCCTGGCTTTTGTGATCCTTGCGCTGGTGGTGCGGCTGCCGATCTTCGCCGTCGCCCTCATTCCGTCCGGCCTGACCTTGCGGGATCGGCTCACGATCGGCTGGTACGGGCCGCGGGGCCTTGGTTCGCTCCTCCTCGCGCTGCTTGCGGTATTTGTCGGGCTGCCTGCCGGCGAGAACCTGGTGGCGATCACCAGCTTGATGGTGCTGCTCTCGGTTGTTGTGCAGGGCGGCTGGCCGTTGTTTCGCCGCCAGGCCCGTCGGCGCACTGCCGAGCCGCTGCCGACACCCCCACCGGTTGCGGTGCATGTTGGTTTGGGAGGGCCGCTGATCGCGCTGACACCGGTATCGGCACTGGCCACGGCCGCGACCGAGCGGATCACCCTGGCCGAAATGCAGCAATTGCAAGCTCAGGGCGAGCCGCTAGTATTAATTGATGTGCGCACCGAGCGCAGTTATCGCAGCAGCACCGAGATGGCGGCCGGAGCGCTCCGCATCGACCCTGATCGCGCCGTTGCCGCGCTGCGTGCTGCCGGTGTGCCGCAGAATGCCTGGGTGGTGGCGTACTGTACCTGAATGAGCGAAGAAACAAGCGCCCGGGTGGCGCTGGAATTGCAACGTGCGGGATGGTTGCGAGCGCGTGCGCTGGTAGGCGGTTGGAAGGCGTGGGCGGCGGCGGGGATGGCGATAGAAGAATTAAAAGTGTAAAGTGAAAAATGCAAGATAAGGCAAGGTATTAGTCTATATTGCGTTTTCCGCTTTGCATGTTTAATTCTCGTTCAGCGGTAAATCGATCACAAAGGTCGCACCATTGTCCGGTGTGTCGGCGACGAAAATCGTGCCGTGATGCAGCGCAATAATGGCGTGCACGATATACAAGCCAACCCCAACCCCGCTAATCCCCTGGCTGGTCGCATTGGCGGCGCGATAGAAACGCTCGAAGATCCGCGTACGCGCATCGAGTGGAATGCCGATCCCTTGATCAGTCAGTGTGATGCGGGCATTGGTGTTGTTCCGTTCGAGCCGTAGGGTGATCGCGCCGCCGTAAGGGCTGTACTTTACCGCGTTCTGGAGCAGATTTTGCAGTGCCTGTTCGATCCGCAGCGGATCGCCGTCGATCAACAAGGCTTCGTCGCTCATATTCAGGTACAGAGTGTGTTGGGTCAATGTAGCTGTAGCTGCAACGTTTTCGTGCATGCGGCGCAAGAGTTGGCCAAGCTCGAAGCGCTCGTGGGCCAGCGGGCGTGGCTGATGGCTGAATTGGGTCGCATCGAGCAGCATATCAACCAGCAGATTCAGCCGCTTGGTCTGGCTATCGAGGGCCGCTAATCCTTGGACTAGCAGTTTGCCTTGCAGCTCGGCGTCATCGGCGCGCCGGCGGAGGATCTGGACCTGGGCGATCACCGCAGCGAGTGGCGTCCGCAGTTCATGGGCCACAATAGCCAGGGTTGCATCGCGAGCTTCGTTGGCGGCCCGCGCTTGTTGGCGGAGGCGCTGGTTATCGAGCACCAAGGCGAGCCGCTGGGCGATCTCGGTTACGAAACTGCTGTTGGTCGCATCGAGTTGATGTTCAGCGTGCATTATGCCGATGCTGAGCGCTCCAATGGCGCGCCCCTGGATTATCAAGGGCAGGATGGCGCCCGTGCATACTTGGGGTGTGGCAAGCAGTTCGGCTTGGTTGGCATTGCCGGCGAGGGCGCTGCGCTGCGCCTGATCCATCACTGGATAAAACTCGGGCCGGCCCGTGCGGATCACCTGGGGCACGCCGACCGAAATGTTCGGGTCGTGCGGATCGCGCAGCAGCGTGTTATTGAGCAGCACGTTCAGTTGTGTATCGACGTGAGCGGTAACAAGCGTCTCGATAGCGCCGTTTGCTTGCACGATGTCGATGGAATACATATCGACGACATCAGGCAGCAGGCAGTTGGTCAGGCATGCGGCGAATGACTCGTCATCGACCTGAGCAAGCACAGTCGAAAATTCGGCAAGCCAATCCAGGCGCCGCTCGTGATGACTCCCTAACCCTAACGGTGCAAAAGGTGCTGCAAATGGCCTTGTTGGTGCGGAGGGCGCGCCATCGGTTGGTGGTGAGATACTCTCGTTCATAAAACGTGCATGGTGTTGGATCGGCCCCAAAAGATTGTGTACGCTTGGCCGCAAATAACGAACGTTCATATATTGCGTCTATTGTACTCTGGTCAATCGTACAACGGAGCTACCCAACGGTACCGCTCTTGGGTGTCCATCTATCTGGAAGCATACAGTGGATACCTGACCACCGACGATGGACGCCGGGACGATAGTCGGTGGTCGGTGGTCGGTGGTCGGCATTTGTCTCGCGCCTCCATCAGCGCTCCAGCAGCCTGCTCACCAGCAGCGCGAGCAGGGCGTTGATGTTCATGCGGACCCAAATAGTATGCTGCGTAACCGTGCGGTATACTATACAAGCCATGGACAGCAATAATCTCCAAAATGCGGGCCGTTTCTTAGAGATTGCCGAGCGCGAAGTTGGCCGGATCATCCTCGATATTCACGATGGGCCGGTGCAAAATATCTTCGCTGCGCTCTCGCAACTGGATGTCGCCCAGCGTCAACTCGCCGCGCAGCACCCGGAAGACGACCTAGCGTTGATCCGGATTCGGCGTAGTATTGCGTTGCTTGAACACGCGCTCACCGACATTCGGACCTTTATGGGCGCCTTTCGCCCTCCTGAGTTTGAACGCCGCGACCTAGTGGCGATCCTGGAAGGGTTGGTGATCCAACACGAAGATCTAACCGGCAATGAGGTTCGCTTAAACCTGCTTGGCGAGGTGCCGCCGGTGGTTCTGCCGGTGAAGATCGGCCTGTACCGGATTTTGCAGGAGGCGCTGGCGAATGGTGTGCGCCACGGGCGGGCAACGCGGCAGAGTGTGACCCTCAGGGGTTGTGCCGAGTTGATCACGATGGAAGTCCACGATAATGGCCTGGGCTTTAATGTTGATGCGATCCTGCGCGAAGCACTTACCGGCCATTTTGGCCTGAAGGGGATGCGCGAACGAGTACACTTGCTTGGGGGGCAGTTCAGCATTAGCAGCACGCCTGAAGTCGGTACGTGCGTGACAGTGAGGGTGCCATGGCATTGATTCGGGTCTTTCTCGCCGACGATCACGCCCTGGTCTTGGAGGGGTTGCGTTCGTTGATCGATGCCGAGCGTGATCTGGAGGTCGTCGGCGTCGCCAGCGATGGTGAGACGGCCTTAGCCGCAGTCCAAGCCTTGGCCCCCGACGTGCTCGTGCTCGATCTGCAAATGCCGCAGTTGAGCGGCTTAACCTGTTTAACTCGCATTCGGGCAACAAATTTGCCCACGAAGGTATTGGTGCTTTCGGCCTTCTACGACGGCGACACGATCCAGAGCGCGCTCGAAGCCGAAGCCGATGGGTTTGCGCTGAAGACAGAGCCGCCCAGTCAGACGATCGCTTGTATTCGCCAGGTCTATCAAGGCCAACTTGTGTTTCCTCAGGCCGCCAAACGCTGGCTACGCAGTCAGCGTCGGCGCCCAGGCGTCGATCTCTCCGAGCGCGAAGACGCTGTGCTGGGCCTGCTGGCTCAGGGGCTCACCAATACCCAGATCGCGCGCGAGCTTGTGGTGAGCGAGAATACGGTCAAGTTTCACTTGCAGAATATTTACCAGAAGCTAGGCGTGACTAACCGTACCGAAGCGGCGGGGATCTATTTTAAACTTCGTCAGGGAGCGCAGCAATGACGATTGTGCTGTTCTTGATTGCCGCTGTGATCATGGTCGGCCTAATCGGGCTGATCTGGCGCGTCTGGCAGAGCTATGTTCAAGTTACTCCCGCCGACGAAGCGTTTGAGCGCGAGATTGCAACCCTCAATGATAGTCAGGCCAACCGGATCAGCGACCAGCAACTCACCCGCCCAATCGACACCGATACGGGGTGGGATCTGATGGTCAAGCGTGGCCAGGAAGGCTCCCGCCGCCGTCGTCGCCGGCGGCCACCACGCTAAGGGTTCATCCATTGTAGCGCAATAGGGGTGATACGATCACCCCAACTCGTTCCCATGCAACGTACCGCATTGGACGACCGACGACCGACGACACATGCTTCGTCGTCGGTCGTCGGTCGTCGGTCGTCGGTCGTCGGTCGTCGGTCGTCGCTGCTCATGTGATCGCACCATCAATAGTTGGTATTACGCCTCAGGCACCTTCGGGCGGATCACCAGCACCGGCACCGGGGCTATTTGCACTACCTTCTGGGTAACGCTGCCGAATACGAAGCGGCTGATCCCGCTGCGCCCGTGCGTCGCAATCGTGATCAGATCAACGCTCTGGCTTTCGGCGTAATCGAGCACGGCGTCGGCCGGCGGCAGATTGCTGATCTCGATGGCCACTGTGTAGCCCTCGGCGCGGAACTCAGCGGCGATCCGGTCGAGATAGTCACGCGCTTCGGCTTCGAGCGTTTCCATCGCGTCGACGGTTGAGGTTGCCATCAGCCCGCTATAATCGACGCTGGTTGTGAAGATCGGCGGCACAGCGCGCAGCAAGGTGATGCGCATCGTGCCTTCGTTGGCGGCGATTGCGTGGACGTGCGGGAGTACTTGCTCAGCCAGGGCCGAGCCGTCTAGGGGCACCAGAATATGGCGGTACATAGTAGTCCTCCTACTTCTTCGTAGGCCGCCTCCCAATTGGAGGCGCTGGTTGATCACCTTCGTTTACAGACAACGCATTTCTCCAGCTACAGCCAGCCATACACCGAGCGCATGTTACAATTGGTCGCCCAATGTGCGGTGGTGTTCCCACTGTCTGTCGCCGTCGATCGTCTGGACGATAGTACCCTCACGGGTTAGCAGCAGCCGAAAGGAGTGCCGTAGGGCGCACGTAGGCACGGAACAGGTGCTTGCATCAGTTACACCGTGGGGGCAATCTTCTTCACGATGGCAACTGGCTACCGAAATGGCATAACGTGGCGCATCCGGCGGGCCGTCGAGTTGCTGGAGTTGCAACGGCAGATCGGCCAGATCAGGGGCGAGTGTCCGCAGATGCTCGCGTGCCACGGCAAGCATTGGGTGCGGAGGACGCTTGGGGCGGGCCATAGGCAATCCCTCCTTGGGCTTCCTGCACGTATACTCTGCGTGCTCAACGAAGCTCGATTCAACACTAAAGATACTTTGAGATCCCAATTGCAGCATAGCACCTGGCGCCCGGGAAACATGGAGGCTTCCCACAACAATGGGTTAAGATGCGTTGTCTGAATGGATCGCTGATCCGCAGATTGCGGAACAAGACGAAACACGTCGGTTGGTCGAACATGACAATTCAGGGTGGATGATCACCGGCGGGCGGATCGCGTTTCTACTGTATTAGCGTACATGATCGGGGCATGCATGTTTCAGGGATTCCGGGCCTTCATTTTGCGTGGGAATGTGATCGATCTGGCGGTGGCGGTGGTGATCGGGGCTGCGTTTGGCAGTGTTGTGGATGGCTTTACGGCAGCGTTTATCGACCCTTTGCTCGCGCTGATTCTGGGCGGTGGCGGCGAGGCATTGGCCGGGGTGACCCTCGGCGTCTTTCCGGTTGGCCTGTTCCTTTCCTCATTGCTGAACTTCGTGCTCAAGGCTGCGGTGATCTATTTCTTTGTGGTGCGGCCGTTTTCGGCCTGGGCGGCGCGGCTTGCAGCCCAACCGGCGCCGACAGAACCACCTGCGCCCACTGAGGATCAGAAGCTGCTCTCCGAGATCCGCGATCTGCTCAAGGAGCAGCGTACATAAGCCAGGACGCAGTCAGTATGCGGCATGCGGCAGGTTCTGCTTCGTCCTGGCTTCCTGCGCCATGTCGCCTGCCACCGTTGCCAGGTGGTTGCCGATCCGCCCGAAGATGCGGAAGCAGATTGAAGATGCGCGTCACGGCATCAGCGCAGCGCTGAAGGCGAGCAGGTGTACGCGGCCCCCACGATGGCGCCAGGGCAGTACCAGAAAGAAGGAGGTTTTATGGACATCAAAGAGCTTACCGATCTGGTCAACCAGTTCGTTACGGATAAAGGCTGGTACGCCGCCGACGCAAAGTTTGCCCAGACGCCGCGCAATATCGCTATTTCGGTGGCGGTGGAGGCGGCTGAGATTCTGGAACATTTTCAATTTGCTGAGGCCCCAACCGACAAAGCCGAACTGGCCGGCGAGCTTGCCGATGTGTGCCATTACCTCTTCCAATTAGCGTATCTGCTTGAGATTGACCTTGAAGAAGCGATTCTCCTCAAGCTCAAACAGAACTACGATCGGACGTGGTAATTTTAACCAGGGTACGCCACCAGTTACGCAGCCGCGCTTGGATGGCCAGGGCGTTCTTGATTTCTTGGGGCAGGTGGGTGTGCCAGTAGTGCGTTGTTTTGGCAACGGCAGTGACGACATTCTTAATTTCGCCCTTGAGGGTATAGCCGGCCCCCACAGGTAGCCACACTTGCTCCACTTCGGCCCGGGCCGCCACATTTTCCTCGCGGATCGCTTCGGCCAGCCATTCGGCCATGCCGGGGTGTGGGCAACGGAGCGCAACCCAGCCCGGCGCGGCGGGAAAAACGGGCAACCGGCTTACGAGCGTGATGCCGCGCATGATCTCGTCGGCCACAGCCTGATAGGTCGGATCTGAAGGATCGGGGTTGGGGTCGCCCTCAAGCAGGGTCGCTCGGTGCGGTGGGCCGCCCGCACGCGGCAGGGCGCAGAAGTTATCCCACATATTGCCCCAATCGACACTGCCGTCGGAGGCATATTTCATCGGAGCCGAGGCCATTGGTGCGGCTTTGTCGCTGGTTGTCATTGGGGTAATTTCTCCAGCACGCGCTGCGCTTCGGCAACGCCGAGCGGCGCGAAGTGTGGATTGATGGCCAGTGCGGTTTCCAGATGCGTCCGTGCGGTGTTCAGATCGCCATGCGCATAGGCGATCATGCCAGCGTGGAAGTGCAGGCGCGCATCACGTGTGCCGAGACGTAACGCTTCAGCGCTGTAACGGGCTGCCTCTGCGTAGTCACCGTTGCGATACAACGCCCAGGCCAGCGTATCGGCGGCGTAGATGTTGGCTTGGCGCTCATACGCCGTACGGGCCAGCGCCACCGCAGCAGCCGAATCACGGCCGTGATCAGCTTCGAAGCGCGCCAGTTCCAGATCGACATCGACACCGGCGGCGGTGCTGAGTTGCTGCATCGCCCGGACCACCGCGTACTGTTCCTCGGCAGCCGCAACGTGGCCTTGCGCGGCTTCCCATTCCCCAAGCGCAATCAGAAATTCGGGGAGGGGCAGGCGCGTAACGACCTGACGGTACAACTCGCGAGCCGGCTCGGTTTCGCCCCGCGCTGCATAGACATGTGCCAGCCCGGCGCGGGCGTAGGGGTAGTCGGGGCGGCTCGCCAGCACAGTGCGATACTGGTTTTCGGCCTGCGCAAGATCGCCCTGGTTTAAGTAGAGATTCCCAAGCTGGACACGCGTCCAGAAGCTATTTTCACCGCCGGAAGCGCCCGCATCGACGGCCAATTCCATTGCCTCGATCGCGCCGGCCATGTCGCCGTGTAACTCGCGTTGGTAGGCGACGCGGCTGTACGAGTTCAGATCGGGCCGAATATCAACCATACGCTGCACGGCCTCAAGCGCCGCATCGTACTGCCCCAACTCGGTATAGGCGTCGGCCAGCACGCCATAGACCGCCGCGCGTGTCGGCGCTACGGCCTGGGCGCGTTGGCCCCATGCAACGGCTTCAAGGAACTGATGCCGTGCCAGCGCCAAAATTCCCTGGCCAATCAGCGCCTCCAGATGCGCCGGATCGTGCTTCAAGGCGGTGGCGAAGGCAGCCTCGGCCTGTGGATAGAGGTTCGGGTCGCCGGTTTCGCGCACCTGTTGGAGCAGCGCCAGCCCGAGCGTGGTGTTGGTGTGTGGGTTCGTCGGTGCCTGGCGCAACTGGGTACGCAGCCGATCAATCAACTGCGGATCGCTCAATTCACGCGGCAGCGGCGCCGGCGCAATCCGCTCGATGCTCGCCGGCCCAGGGCGCGGTTGCTGCATCTGCGGAAGTTGGCTTGCGGCCACCATTGCCAGTGCAAGCAGTGCGGCGAGTAGCATAAGCTCAGGGCGACGGTTGGCGAGTAAGCGCATAAGAAACCTCGCTCTTCAGGGGTTGTGTTCCCTATTGCAGACCTGGGTTTCCAAATCAGCAATAGGGAACACGCACTATCGTGGCGAACGGCGTACGTTAGCGAGCTACCATGGGCAGAGTCCAGCGGAACAGATTGGTGTGGTTGTGCTCCTGGCCCTGGTGCGGCGTTGCAAGGTACGGGAAGGTTGTGCGGAAGGGTAGGTCGTTCCGATCAACACTGTCGGTCAGCACGCCGATCAGGTCGGGGTTGAAGTCGAACGTCTCATCGGTGGGCGCGAGCACGTTGAAGGCCGCCCCGGCCACGGCGAGCAGTTCGATCTCGACCACATCGTCGGCCAGGCGCCGCCCGTTAGGGAAGCCGCAGGCGTCGCCGCCGAGAATGCCCAGGCGGCTCGGCGTGGGTGCACAGATGTCGCCGCTCAGCGCAGTATTCAGGCGCAGCATCTCTGCGGGCGCAATGCCATCGCCCTTGGTTGGCTGGTTAACGACAGTGCCCACCGGCAGGGTCACCGGGCCATCGGCAGTGGTAATCGCGAATGGGCGGGTTAAGGTCATCCCGGTCAAGAAGATCTTGAAGATGTCGATCCGGCCTGAACCGGGTGTATCCAGATCGACTGGGGTGTTGCAGTCGTCGTTGCTGTCGCGGGGCATTGGTACATCGTAGAGACCGCAGAGCAGCCGGCCAAGTTCGGGGTTCTCCACGCTGGTCTGCAACAGGTCACCGACCGCAGCAAGAGGTGCATCGGTGGCAGTGTAGAGCACCGCGTCGAGGTTCGGCGACAGGTTGTTGAAAGCGTCCTTGAGTTGGGTCGGGAGCACGGCCTCGTTGACCAAGGGCATGCCCAGGCGCGACACCTGGATATACGGGCTCTCCTCGTCGACGGTGTCGAGGCCTTCAGCGTCACCGGACAGAACATCGGTGATATTCGCCAGCACACGCACACTGCGCCGGCTTGCCGTTGTCCAGCCGCCAATCACGGTCTCGTCTTCCGGTGCGCCGTCCAGCAAGCGCGCAACCGGCACTTCGAGCACCATGCTATAGACATTAAAGCCGCTCAGGCTGTCGATGCCCACCGTCGGGCCGCCTGGGTAGCCGATTGGTGTGTTCTGGCCGCGCAATGAAAGCAGGTCGAAGATTGAAGCCAGGTCAACCCAGAAGGGATCGTCGCGCGGGCCGGCGAAGGTGCGGATCGTGTCGCCGCTATCGCTGATCACGCCTGCCGCTACCGCCTCGTTTGCCAGCATCTCGTAGTTGGGGGTAGATTTGCTACCGATGTTCGGCGGCGGGACTGGAATACCGGTCTTCAGTACGCGCGTTGTGGGCGTGCCGTAATCGACGATCTCGGTGAGCGTGAAGTTCTGGCGCACATGCAGATTCGGGCTATTCAACGCGGTGATCGGCCCGGTGTTATAGAGAAAAGTAGGCGTCGTGCTGCGCACGGTTTCGAATTCGAACTGGTAGGTGATATTCGGCAGGCCGTCGCCAGTGGTGTCGATCTTGATCTCATACAGCACGTTGGGCGAGAAGCTATTGAAGTTCGGCGCGCCTTCAGGGGCCGAGAAGGGGATGTAGTTAGCGATCAGCACCACATTACCGGGCGTCGTCGGACTCATGAACATATAGAAGTCGGTTCCATCGGCGTCCGGATCAGAGGAGATTAGGGGCGCCTCGCGGTGGCTCGACGCATTAGTGGCCGTCGGTGCAAAGCCGACGAGCACCAATGCCAACAGGGCGAGCGGCGTGAGCAGCAGGCTCAGCCGGCGGCAGAGGCGGTGAAGTGACAACATACTACGGTTCTCCTGTGCGGTTTTTCGTCGCACGAACGCGGGGCGTCGCCGGAAATGACGGCGCCGGAAGGTTGGATCGGTTAGAAGATACGGTTCGGCGAACAGAACGGTGTATGGTATGCTACGAGCTGCGTACCTCCTTTCGGGTGCGTGGGGTGCCGCAGGTGCAGACTGACAGGTTACGCCTGCGGCGCCGATGCGTTATATTTGTAGCAGGCCGGCTTGCACCAGCGCCTGCAGAGTAATGCCCATTCCGGCAACGGTTACGACAGCCGCTCCAACGAGCGGCGCGACGCGCATCAGCCGCCCGCCCGATGGCAGCCGGGCGAATAGTCCGCGCGCCCGTACCATCACGATCCCGATCAGCGTCAGCACGCCGGCCAACCCCAGGCTAAAGGCGAGGACGAGTACTAACCCCAACCCGGCTTTCCCGAGCGCAATCGCGCCAAGCAACAAAACCAGCGCTGAGGGGCAGGGCAACAGCCCGCCCGATACGCCGAGCGCCAGCAGGCTGCCCCACGAGACGGCCGGCGGCGTGACGTGGCGATGCGCGCCCATGCCGTGACTATGCCAGGCGGCTGGATCGTCGAGCGTTGCGTGGCTGTGATCGGCTGCAACCTGCTGTGTGTGGAGCGCTTGCCAGCGTTGGCGCAGCAGCAGCACGCCGATCAAGAAGATCAAGCCGCCTGAGACTGCGCCGAGCCAGGGGTAAAGCTGTTCCGGCAACAGAAATTCAGCCACGAAGAGTGTAATCAGACCCAGCACGAAGACGCCGGCAGTGTGGGTTACAGTGGTAATCAGACCAAGGAAGATCGCGTGGCGGATCGTGCCGCGCGCTCCTACCAGGTAGGCACCGACGATCGTTTTGCCATGGCCGGGAGTCAGTGCGTGCGCCGCACCGAGCCCCATTGCAGTCAGCAGAACGCCGAGGAGGGCTAGCGGGCCGTTGAGCGGCGTTTGCACCAGGCGGGCAAGCTGATCGGTGGCGCGCACCGGCGCTGCTTCGGCACGCTCCCCTGGCAGCGGGCCGGCACCGGGCGCAAAACGGAACTGCGCGCTGCGCTGGTCGCGCAACGGGAGCAATGGATCGGCGGGGTAGCTCCGCAACTCGGCGCTCGGGCTTGCGTTAGGTGCGTCGGTAGCGAGAATTTGCATTCCTGCGCCCGTCTGCACTACCACTTCGCGCCAACCGGGGCGCTCGTCGGGGCTGCGATCGTGGAAAGTCGCCTGCCAGGGGCCGGCCGCAGTCGGCAGGGCGGCCACGAGATCGGCCTCGATGCGCAACGTCTCCAAGCCGCCCTCGCCAGGTTGGAACGTCATGCGCTGAGCGCTGAGCGCGAGCGCTGCGGCCTGGCCGTCAATGCGCAGATCAAGCTCAGTGTTGAGTGGTGCAAGGCGGCGGGTAAGGTAGGCTGTCTGCTCGGCGGCGCTCAGTTCCCCATTGCCGTCGGCGTCGATCTGTGGGCGCTCTTGCAGGGTCGGGATCTCGGCCATGTCGATGACGTAATGGATGCGGAGCCCACGGGCATCCGGGGTAATGCGTACGTAGCGATTCACCGAGAAATTGCCGAGTGGGTGCGCCGCAACCGGGTGCGGCGCACCAATCAGCGCGCTGATGATTGCCATAGCAAGGAACGTAACCCGCAACAGGCAGCGCCACAAGCCAGCAGGTGCGTAACGCATCGTGTTTCCCCATGAACATTGGTTGGCAGACAATCAGTGCTGAACGGGCCAGGCGGTGGTGCAGGTGGTGAGTGAAATTGCTCCGTCACAAGTACTATGCGTTGTGCGGTGTCGATTCGGTTCTCTTTTGGTGCGGTTGCGCACACATTCAATTCATTGGCGCTAACCGGCCATCTGATGCAACGCGGGCACAACCGTAGGAATCCACAAGCGTTCGCCCGCGCCATGCCCAATGCTGTCGATCTGCCCGGCCCTACGTAACTCGCCAAGCGCACGGGTAACCGTGCTCCGCGTTGCGCCGACGGCAGCAGCAAGCTGGCCATGCGTCAGCCGTAGATCCACCAGTGTACCGGGAGCATGCGGTACGCCGAAGCCCTCGGCGAGGAGTTGCACAATACCCAGGATGCGCCGGGCGATCTGCGGGTGCCCCTGTGCAGCCGCCCACACCTGCTGTTGGTTTATCTGCCGACGCAAGGCCGCGCCTATGGCGGGATCGCCGGCAGCCCCGACCCAAGCGCGCCATAACACTTGTCCGTCGGTGTGCGCGCAGATGCGCACAGCGTAACGCTGATGGTCGCCGCCACTAAGGATCGCGCCTGCACCCAAAAAGCCCAGCACTGTTTCGCTGCCGTCGCTATGGATCGCCGTCTGGATGATCTGACCGCGCTCGACAATGCCCACGAATGCAGGATCACAAAGAATCGGATTGCCACGCTTGTAACGCCTGATCTGTGGTGAAGGCGCCGCGAGCGGTAACACCTGGTTAACTGATTGGCCCAGCGCACGCTGCACTGCGCGCAGCAGGCCATCCGGGGAGATTGTGCTCGGCAGCACGGCAAGCGCCCCATTATCATAGGCCGCTACGCTAAGCGCCGGGTCGTCGGTTTGATTCCAGGCCAGCCAGTGCGGTGCAAAATCCATATTTGGCGTCCGAAAGGGCAATACATCCAGCGCATGGGCGAGTGCCAGCACAACGAGGCACGGCTGATTTGTGCGCTCCAGCGCACGGAACTGATCGCCCGGTGCCAGCGTGAGCAGATAGCCCTGACGATAGAGTGGCGTGAGAAACGCCGCGTTGGGCGGAGTCGGACCGGCAAACACAATATGGCACATCGCCCGCATCCTTTCGCGTGCAAACGCGCATTAAAACCAGTTCAACGCCCCTATGCATTGATGCGAGACGGAGTGGACTCTGGATCTTTTCCCGTCGGCTTCGTCTTTTGGTGCAATTCGCTACCAGACTCCAGTGCGCAAAATGACTGCACGCCCACAGCAAACCCAGGTATGCTACCGAGTGTCTCCCATGCTTGATGCTGGCTTTACTACTACTCCTGAAGGAGCGTGCCATGATTCGCCGTCTGGGTTTCTTGGTTTGGGTGCTCGCGATCGCCCTGCTGGCCGCCTGTGCTGCTCCGCCAACGCCGCCGGCGCCGGCGGCGGCTGAAACTGAGCTTGTGCTGGCGCTCGGTGGCGAAAGCGCCGATGGCTACGATCCGACGCTTGGGTGGGGCCGCTATGGTTCGCCGCTCTTTCAGAGCACGCTGCTCCGCCGCGACGCAAACCTCCAGATTGTGAACGACCTGGCGACGAACTATGCGGTAAGCAGCGATGGCCTGACGTGGAGTGTTACCATCCGCGACGATGTGGTTTTCTCCGATGGCGAACCGCTGACGGCTGAGGATGTCGCGTATACCTTTAATCAGGCGGCGATCAGTGGCGGTCTCACCGATGTGACGCTGCTCGATCGCGCTGTAGCGACTGGCCCGTACAGCGTGGAACTACAGCTCAAGCAGCCGCAGAGTACCTTCGTGAACCGGTTGATTACGCTGGGGATTGTACCGCAGCATGCCCACAGCCCTGAATATGGGCGCCAGCCAATCGGTTCGGGGCCGTACCAACTCGTGGCTTGGGAGCCGGGCAAGCAGTTGATCGTCGAGGCGAACCCACGTTACTATGGTTCGCAGCCAGCCTTCCAGCGCCTCGTATTCCTCTTTGTCGATAACGAAGGTGATGGTGCGCTGATTGCCGCGCGGGCCGGCCAGGTAGACATTGCCAGCGTGCCGCAGTCGTTTGCGCAGCAGCCGATCCCTGGTATGCGTCTTGTCGCGGTGCCCAGCGTCGACAACCGCGGGATCATCTTTCCCTTTGTGCCCGACACAGGCGCCACAACGCCCGCCGGCAACCCGATTGGTAACAATGTTACTGCTGATCGGGCGATCCGCCAGGCGGTCAATTTTGCTCTGGATCGGGAGGCGTTGGTGCGGGGCGTGCTCGAAGGTTATGGCTCACCGGCCTTTGGCCCGGTTACTGGCCTGGCCTGGGAAGAACCGGCGGCGGTCATCACCGACGCTAATCTGGAACAGGCGCAGCAGATCCTTACCGCCGGCGGTTGGGCGGACACAAATGGCGACGGCATAGTCGAGAGGGATGGTCAGCGCGCCGAGTTCACCCTGCTCTACCCGGCCAGCGACAATGTGCGCCAGGCCCTCGCCCTAAGCGCCGCCGATATGGTGCGCCCCGCCGGCATTCAAATCAATGTCGCGGGGAAAAGCTGGGACGAGATTGAGACGCTTATGCACAGCAATGCCGTCCTTTTCGGTTGGGGCAGCCACGACCAGACCGAACTCTACAATCTCTATCACAGCTCATCGGCGGGTCAGGGTTTTTACAATACCGGATTTTATGCCAATACCGCGATCGATAGCGTGCTCGATCTGGCCATGGGCGCGCCGAGCGAACAAGAGGCGATCGTTTTCTGGCGGCAGGCGCAATGGGATGGGTCGCAGGGTTTCACCACGCAGGGCGATGCCGCCTGGGCCTGGTTGGTGAACCTCTACCATACCTACTTTGTAACCGAATGTCTTGATCTGGGTCAGCCGCAGATTGAGCCGCATGGTCATGGCTGGCCGATCACCGCCGGCATTCTGGAATGGACCTGGACGTGTCAATGATCCCAGGACGAATAATGCACTGGGTGGGCTTCCTTACGCGCAAAAGCCTGCGTCTGCTGACGCTGCTTGCTGCCGTAGCTGGGTTTAGCTTCACGCTAATCAGTCTCTCGCCGATCGACCCGGTTGATGCCTATGTCGGCGCCGATATGTTGCTGATTAGCGCCGAGCAGCGCGGCCTGATCGCCGCGCGCTGGGGCCTCGATCAGCCGATGCATGTCCGTTTTGGGCAGTGGTTGGAGCAAATAGTTCAGGGCAACCTCGGGGTTTCGCTGATCTTCAACCAGCCGGTCGCGACGGTGATTGGCGAACGCTTTCTCGCCTCGCTCGGACTGATGGCGTTGGCCTGGATCCTATCGGGCGTGTTCGGCTTTGCCCTTGGCGTTGTCGCTGGCGCACGGCCCGGTTCGTTGCTCGATCAGGTGGTGCGCTTTTATGCGTACACCTTCGCCTCTAGCCCGACGTTCTGGTTGGCCTTGCTGTTGTTGTTATTCTTTTCCGTGCAGCTACGCTGGACGCCGATCTGTTGCGCCACGCCGCCTGGCGTGCTGGCCGGCGACACAACGCTTGGGCAGCGCCTGCACCACATTATCCTTCCCGCCGCAACGCTGAGCATTGTCGGTGTGGCGAACATGGCCTTGCATACGCGCCAGAAGCTGATCGACGTGCTGCACAGCGAATATGCGCTCTTTGCGCGCGCCCAGGGCGAAACAACCTGGGGGTTGGTGCGTCACCATGGGCTGCGGAATGTCGCGCTGCCGGCGATCACGCTTCAGGGCGCATCGCTCAGCGAACTGTTCGGCGGCGCCATCCTGGTCGAGCAAGTCTTCGCATATCCCGGCCTCGGCGCTGCAACGGTCGCGGCGGCCCTCCGCAGCGATGTGCCGCTGCTGCTGGGGATCGTCTTCTTTAGCGCGATCTTTGTGTTTGTCGGCAACACCCTGGCTGATCTGGCGTATCAACTGATTGACCCGCGCATTCGGATGGGCTGAGCCTGTGCGCAGAAGAGCGCGGCAGCAGGATCAGCAGATGACGCCGCTGATTAGCAAGTGGCATTAAGGCCATAAGGAGACAATTACGCCATGAGTAGTCTGAGTGAAGCGACACCAGCAGTTCAGCCGGGGCGGCGGCTCCCGCGCCTTGGGCTTAATCGTCGCCAGCGCACGCTGATCACCATTGGGGCCTGGATCGTCTTTCTTGGCGTCATTCTGCTTGGGAGTCGGCTGATTGGCGAGGCGGGCCTGAGCACGAACCTTGCTAACCGCAACCAGTCGCCCAGCTTCGCGCACCCCTTCGGCACCGATTGGCTGGGGCGCGATATGTTCACGCGTACCTTGCACGGCCTGAGCCTAAGCCTCGTTGTTGGTCTGATCGCCGCCGGGGTGAGCGCGGTGCTCGGTACATTCATTGGGCTGCTCGCGGCGACGTTTGGCGGAGTGATGGACGCGATCATTACCTGGATCATCGATGTCTTCTTTAGCCTGCCGCACCTCGTTTTGCTGATTATGATCGCGTTCGCTGTCGGCGGCGGCACCACCGGCGTCATTATCGCTGTCGCACTGACCCACTGGACGAGCCTGGCGCGGATTATGCGTGCCGAAGTGCTGCAACTAAAGAGCGCCCACTATGTTCAACTTGCGGCGCAATTGGGGCGTTCGCCCTTCTGGATCGCGCGCAAGCACATGTTGCCGCACCTCATTCCCCAGTTGATTGTGGGGCTGATCTTGCTCTTTCCGCACGCTATTCTGCACGAGGCGGCGCTCAGCTTTATCGGGATTGGGATCGACCCCCATCTTCCGGCGATCGGGATTATTCTTGCCGAAGCGATGCGCTACCTGGTTACCGGCGCATGGTGGTTGGCGCTTTTTCCTGGCCTGGCGCTGCTGCTTACTGTAAAAAGTTTTGATACGCTTGGTGAACAGATCCGGAGCCTGATCGACCCCAAAACCGGTCAGGGGTAATGACAGCCGGATCGTTGGATCGTTGACAGAACGAGCCACCCATTACAGTGCATCAGCCGGCTCAAGCGTGCTGCTTACAGCATTGCTCAGATCGATTGAGCCTGCATAACCAGGCGCGAGCGCAGCGCGCTACCCGGTTCAGTGGCCTCTGCGGCTCAGTCATTCTGCTCAGTGCTCTAGTGCTTTAGGAACGCAATGCTTCTTCATGTAAACGGCCTGAATATCAGCTTCACGATCTATGCGGCCGGGTTGCATCAGCGGCGGCTGACCGTGATCACCGACCTTGATGTCACAGTGCGCGCGGGCGAGCTAGTAGCCATAGTCGGCGCCAGCGGTTCGGGTAAGAGCCTGCTCGCCCACGCAATTCTGGGTATTCTACCGCGCAATGCTGAACAAGGCGGTACCATCGCCTATCAGGGCGAACTGCTTACACCGCAACGCAAAGCCGAATTGCGTGGGCGCCAGATCGCCCTGATCCCGCAAACAGTCAGCGCGCTCGATCCCCTCATGCGGGTTGGGGCGCAGGTGCGCCGCGCTGCCGAACGCGGCGGCATTGCCCGTGATCGTGCGCAGGCTGTTGTTGACCAAACCTTCGAGCGCTACGACCTTGCCCCCGAGGTGCAGCAGCGCTACCCGTTTCAGATCTCGGGAGGCATGGCCCGACGGGTGTTGGTCAGCACTGCCGTGGTTGGCCAGGCTGAACTACTGATTGCCGATGAACCAACGCCCGGTTTGCATCCGGAAGCCGTAACGGAAACGCTCAACCACCTGCGCGAACTGGCCGATCAGGGCAAAGGCGTGCTGATGATCACCCACGATATTATGGCGGCCCTGCGCATCGCCGATCGGGTGGCAGTATTTTACGCCGGTACAACCGTCGAGGTTGCGCAGGCCGCCGACTTCAGCGCCGCTGGCGCGCAACTGCGTCACCCATACACCCAGGCGCTCTGGCGCGCCTTGCCGCAGAATGGTTTTGTGCCGCTGGCCGACGCACAACCGGCCCCTGATGCGCTGCCGCAGGGCTGTTTATTCGCCGCCAGTTGCCCGCACGTAACGGCTGCCTGTCAGGCCGAGCGACCTGCCGCACGCACAGTGCGCGCGGGGTTGGTGAGGTGTATCCATGCTTGAAGGCCGTGATCTGAGCTTTCGTCATCACACGCGCCTGCCCTGGCTCTTTCAAGATCTTCAGTTGCACATCGCGCCCGGCGAGATCGTGGGCTTGAACGGCCCGAGCGGTTGTGGCAAAACCACCCTGGCCCGCATCCTGGCCGGTTATGTGCGTCCGGTTACGGGGCGAGTTACGTTGGAAGGGCGGCTGCTCCCACGTCAGGGCTACTGTCCGGTGCAGTTGATCTACCAACATCCCGAACTCGCCATCAACCCGCGCTGGCGGATCGCCGCGGCACTCGCCGAAGGCCCGCCGCCTACGGCCAACATACTCGCCGCGCTGCACATCAACTCTGATTGGCTCAACCGCTGGCCACACGAACTAAGCGGCGGCGAACTCCAGCGCATTGCCGTGGCGCGGGCGCTCATTTCGCAGACCCGCTACCTGCTTGCCGACGAAATGACCGCTATGCTTGACGCCGCGACCCAAGCTCAGATCTGGCACGGCGTATTGCGCTTTGCGGCGGAACATCAGATTGGCCTCCTCGTCATCAGCCATGATCTGCCGCTGCTGACTCGCCTCGGCGCACGGGTAATCACCCTGGGCTGAGCGAACAGACATGTTCGGCGTAAATGCGCGCTTCATCACGCTTCTATGTAACCAACATGTAACTCGTTTGTCGTATACTACATCCAGCTTGAGGTGTGCAAAGTATGTGCAAATAAACCATGCGACGCTTGCGTCGTACCTTCCCCTGCATCCAGCGAACTCGTGAAAGGACAGCGCATCATGGATCGTGAGCAGCAGATCGCCGCAATTGAGGCCAGTTGGGATAGCTCGCGTTATGCCGGAATCGCCCGTCACTATACTGCCGAAGATGTCTATCGCCTGCGCGGAAGTATGTTGGTTGAGCAGACGTTGGCGCGCATGGGCGCCGAGCGGCTCTGGGATCTTTTGCACAGCGAGCCGTTTGTGAACACGCTTGGCGCGCTCACCGGCAATCAGGCCGTGCAGCAGGTTAAAGCGGGCCTCAAGGCAATCTATCTTTCTGGTTGGCAGGTGGCCGCCGATGCGAACCTGGCCGGTCAGATGTACCCTGATCAAAGCCTCTATCCGGCCAACAGCGTGCCGATGGTGGTCAAGCGGATCAACCAGGCGCTCCAGCGCGCCGACCAGATCCAGCACAGCGAAGGCAAGGGCGATACCTACTGGTACGCGCCGATTATCGCCGACGGCGAGGCCGGCTTCGGCGGTTCGCTGAATGTGTTCGAGCTGACCAAGGCGATGATCGAGGCCGGCGCTGCCGGGGTACACTTCGAGGATCAACTGGCTTCCGAGAAGAAGTGCGGCCATATGGGCGGCAAGGTGCTGTTGCCCACCCAGCAGGCGGTGCGCAACCTGGTTGCCGCGCGGCTCGCCGCCGATGTTTTGGGCGTTCCGACGCTAATTATTGCCCGTACCGACGCCAACGCCGCTACGCTGATCACCAGCGATGTTGATGAGCGCGACCACGCTTTCCTCACCGGCGAGCGCTCGCCGGAGGGCTTCTATTATGTGCAAGCCGGCCTCGATCAGGCGATCGCGCGCGGCCTGGCGTATGCCGAAGTCGCCGATATCGTCTGGTGCGAAACTGCCGAGCCGAGCCTCGAAGAGGCCCAGCGCTTCGCCGACGCCGTCCACGCCAAATATCCCGGCAAGTTGCTGGCCTACAACTGCTCGCCCAGCTTCAACTGGAAGAAGAAGCTCAGCGACGCCGATATTGCGCGCTTCCAGGTTGAGATCGGCAAGATGGGGTACAAATTCCAATTTGTTACGCTGGCCGGTTTCCACAGCCTGAACTACAGCATGTTTCAACTGGCCCAGGGCTACCGCGATCGCGGCATGGCCGCCTACTCGGAACTACAGCAGGCCGAGTTCGCCGCCGAGAAGGACGGCTACACGGCTACCAAGCACCAGCGCGAGGTGGGCACGGGCTACTTCGACGATGTGGCGACGGTGATCGCCGGCGGCATGAGCAGCACGGTGGCGCTCGCCGGTTCCACCGAGGCCGAGCAGTTCCACTAGATCACGCATAGAACGCAAAACATAAACCGGGCGGGCAATTGCTTATGCAATTGCCCGCCCGTTCTGTTTTGTAAACTGAGTGAGTTGGCCATTCTGATTGTCGGCGGCCCTGGTTAGTAGCCGCAACCAGCCCCAGCTCATCGAGCACAGCGGGGCGCAGATCCAGTGACAATCTGCGTACCTGCTGCAGCAGTTCGTCGAGCAGTGTGATGCTCTCGGTGATGCGGGCCTGGCCGGCGGCGCGGGTGGTGTCGGCGCTGAGCACATGCAGCTTAATGTTTAATCCGCCGAGGGCCTGCCCAACCTCGTCGTGCAGTTCGCGCGCGATCTGCCGGCGCTCTTGTTCCTGCGCTTTCAGCAGTTGCAAGGAAAGTGGATCGTTTGCTGCCAATCGATGCGTAGCGCGGCCACCTGTAGAATACATCCTTCCTCGTAAAAGCGGTTTTCGCGTATCATAAGGGCGTAATGCAAGAACACACTGTTGTATCCGCCAAGGGAAGCCGGATGCTGGGCAGGTTTGGCGGTTTGACGTTCGCGCCGCCGGTCCTCTGTCGTCTGTAATCGGCTTCCTGAAGCGCTGAAGGAGGCCTAGCTTGCTGATCGCCCTTCAAGAGACGCCTGCGTTACGTCTGCATCCCGCCGACGATATCGCGATCGCCCTGATCCCCTTGCCGGCCGGCCGCACCATCAGCGTGGAGGGTTCGCGCGTGCGCATCGGCGCCGCAATCGCCCCCGGCCATAAATTCGCCCTGCACAGTGTCGATGTTGGTGCGCCAGTACGGCGCTATGGCCAGATAATCGGCTTTGCCAGCGCGCCAATCGCGCCTGGTGATCACGTTCACGCGCACAATCTGGCTGTGGGCAGCATGACCCTCGACTATGCCTTTGGCGTCGATGTGCGCCCGGTTCCGTTTGTGCCCGAATCCGAGCGCCGCACCTTTTTGGGCTACCGGCGGCCTACTGGTCGCGTCGGCACGCGCAACACGATCGCTGTGATCGGCACGGTAAACTGTTCGGCGCATACCGTGCGCCGGATTGCCGCGCGCGCCCGTGCCGAATTGCTGCCCCAATTTCCCCATGTGACCGACATTGTGGCGATTGCGCACAAGAGCGGTTGCGCTACCCGCGCCGACAGCCCCGAGCTTGAACTCCTGCAGCGCACCCTGGCCGGCTTTGCGCGCCATCCGAATGTGGCGGCGTGCGTGTTCGTGGGGTTGGGCTGCGAGGTAAACCAGTGGACCAGCCTGCTCGCCACGCAGGCGGAACGGCTCAGCGCGCTCGATGTGCCGCCTTACCTTGGTATTCAGGATACGGGCGGTGTGGCCGCCACGATCGAAGCCGGTGTGCAGGCCGTGGCCCAGTTGTTGCCCTTCGCCAATCGGTTTCGCCGTGAGTCGGCGCCGGTGAGCGAACTGGCCGTCGGCTTGCAATGCGGCGGCTCCGATGGCTTCAGCGGGATCACCGGCAATCCGGCTCTGGGCCACGCCGTCGATCTGCTAGTGGCGCAGGGCGGCACTGCTGTGCTCGCCGAGACGCCCGAAGTCTATGGCGCTGAACACATCCTGACCCGCCGGGCGGTGAGCCGGGCTGTGGGCGAAAAACTGCTGCGCCAGATTCGCTGGTGGGAGGAGTACACGGCCCGCGCAGGCTTTGAGATCGACAACAACCCGGCGCCGGGCAACAAGGCCGGCGGTCTGACGACGATCTTCGAAAAATCGCTCGGCGCCGTCGCCAAAGGCGGTAGCATGCCCCTTACCGCTGTCTACGATTACGCCGAGCCGGTGCTGGAGTCCGGCTTTACCTTCATGGATACACCCGGCTACGACCCGGTCTCGGCGACGGGGCAGGTGGCCGGCGGCTGCAATTTGATCGCCTTCACCACCGGGCGCGGAAGTTGCTTCGGTTTTAAACCGACGCCAAGTATCAAGATTGCCACCAACAGCGCCACCTACCAGCGCATGCGCGGCGACATGGATGTGAACGCTGGGCGCGTACTGGAAGGCGGGTCGGTAGAGGAGGTTGGGCGCGAGATTTTCGAATTGCTGATCGCTGTAGCTTCAGGGCAGCCGAGCCTCAGCGAAGCTCAGGACATCGGTGAGGAAGAGTTCAACCCCTGGATTCAGGGCGCGACGATGTGAGGACGCAGGACGCAGGACGGCCGCGAAGGTGATCCGCAGATTGCGCAGATTGCGGACGCAGGACAGAGGAAGGTGTGACCGGCTTTGTTCTGCGGTTCTGCGGTTCTGCGGTTCTGCGGTTCTGCGGTTCTGCGGTTCTGCGGTTCTGCGGTTCTTCGGTTCTGCGGACGAACTGCCTGAATGTCAGACGGTGAACTGGCCAAAGGAGGCCATATGCGCTACCAGGACAAAGTGACGATCATCACTGGGGGTACGAAGGGGATTGGGGCAGGTTGTGTGCGCGCATTCGTCGCAGCTGGAGCGCAAGTAGTGTTTTGTTCGCAACATCCCGGCGAGGGTGATGCAATGGCGGCCGAGTTCTCAGTTGATGGGCCGGGTGCGGCGCGTTTTATCGCCTGCGATGTAGCCGATGTCGAGCAGGTGCACCGGCTGATCGAGCAGACCGTGCATATTCATGGCCGGATCGACTGCCTGATCAATAACGCCGGCTGGCATCCGCCGCACAAACCAATCGACGATTTCTCGCTTGAAGAATTCCGCAGCCTGCTCGATCTCAACGTGATCGGCCTCTTCGCCGCATGCAAGTTTGCCCTGCCGCATCTGCGCCAGACTCACGGCAACATCATTAACCTCGGCAGCCTGGTGGGCAGTATGGCCCAACTGCATGCTACAACCTATGTCGCCACCAAGGGCGCTGTGATCGCGCTAACCAAAGCGCTCGCGATCGACGAGGCTGTCCACGGTGTACGTGTAAACTGCATCTCGCCGGGCAATATCTTTACGCCGCTCTGGGCCGAAGCACTGGCCGACGCGCCCGACCCGGCACAGACAAAGGCCGACGGCGAAGCGGCTCAACTGCTTGGCCGCATGGGCACGCCCGAAGAGGCCGGGCGCCTCGCCGTCTTTATCGCTGCTGAAGCCTCCTTCACCACCGGCGTCGATCATCTGCTCACCGGTGGCGCCGAGCTTGGTTATGGGCGGAAAGCGCGGGTGAATGGGTGACCGGGTGGCGATATTGTTGGCGCATGTCCGGTTACGGAGGGGCGACCCGACGTCGTCGCCCATCACAACAGGTCACGACGGCATCGGGGCGAGCACATTGACTCGCCCCTACGGACGGCGACATGGTGATACATCGGGCCGCGTCATCCGTCCAATCAATGCGCCAACCCGATCATGACCAGGTGACCGGGTGACGGTATACATAAGGCTGAGGAGTTAACGTCTGATGATCTGATGATCTGATGATCTGATGTTTCTTTTGGCGAACTGAGAACTGTCCGACTGTCAGACTGCTGGACTATTAGCCTGCCAGACTGCGAGATATCATGCCCTCCATACCAATCATCGACGCCCACGTCCATCTCTGGGATCCTGATCAGTTGCGGATTCCCTGGCTTGACGGCAATCCAACGCTCAACCATCCGTTTGGCCTGGCCGATTACGCTGCGCATACTGCCGGCCTCAATGTGGCGGCGTTCGTCTATGTGCAGGTAGATGTCGCGCCGGCTTAGGCGCTCAGTGAGGTGCGCCTTGTGGCGGCTCTGGCCGAGCACGACCCGCGACTCCAGGCCATCGTCGCCTACGCACCGCTCGAAGATGGGCGGCGGGTGCGCGCCTTCCTCGCTGACCTGGTGCAGATCAGCCCGCTCGTGCGCGGCGTACGGCGGATCACCCAGGGCGAAGCCGACCCGGCGTTCTGCCTGCGCCCGGATTTCATCAGCGGCGTGCAACAACTCGCCGACTACGGCCTGAGCTGTGATCTGTGTCTTAACCACACCCAACTCGGCCCGACAATCGAACTGGTGCAGCACTGCCCCGACGTGCAATTTATGCTCGATCATATTGCCAAGCCGGGGATCGCGGCCGGCCTGCTGGAACCCTGGCAGGCCCAACTGGCCGAACTGGCGGCGCTGCCCAATGTTATGTGCAAAATCAGCGGGGTAGTTACTGAAGCCGACCAGACCAACTGGACGGTCGAACAGATCGCGCCATACGTACAGCACGCTCTGTCCGTCTTCGGCCCTGAGCGGGTGGCCTTCGGCAGCGATTGGCCGGTGGTGCTGCTTGCGGCCGAGTATCAACGTTGGGTTGCGACGCTGGAAGAACTCACCACTCACCTTGATCCGGCGGCGCAGGCGCAACTCTGGGCGCCAAATGCCCAGCGATTCTACAGAATATAAAGGAAGCTCATGAACGTCCTCTTTATTGGCGGCACGGGTTTGATCAGCAGCGCGTGTACGCACCTGGCGATCGCGCAGGGGGTTAAGCTGTTTTTGCTCACGCGGGGCACACAGCCGGTGCCGGCCGGGGCAACGGCGCTACAGGCCGACAACGCCGATCCGGCAGCCGTCGAACAGGCGCTGGCCGGGCGGAACTTCGATGTTGTGGTGAACTGGTTGGCCTTTACGCCCGCCGACATTGAGCGCGATCTGGCGCTGTTTCGCGGCCGCACGCGCCAATACATCTTCATCAGTTCGGCGAGCGCCTACCAGAAGCCGGCCAGTTATCATCTGATCACCGAGGACACGCCGCTGGCGAACCCCTACTGGGATTATTCGCGGAACAAGATCGCCTGCGAAGAGCGGCTGATCCGCGCTTATCGCGAAGAAGGCTTCCCGTGCACAATTGTGCGCCCGTCGCTGACCTATGGCGACACCCAGATCCCGCTGGTGATGAATAGTTGGGAGCTACCGTATACCATCGTGGCGCGCATGCGTGAGGGCAAGCCGGTGATTGTGCCGGGCGACGGCACTTCGCTCTGGACGATCACCCACAACAGCGATTTCGCCCAAGGCTTTAACAGCCTGTTTGGGCATCAGCAAGCGCTCGGCCATGCTTTCCACATCACGTCCGATGAAGCGCTAACCTGGGATCAGATGTACGCCGCGGTGGCGCAGGCGGCCGGCGTTGAAGCGAAACTGGTGCATATCGCCGCAGATTTTATCGCCGCCTGCATGCCCGACCTGACCGGCACGCTGCTGGGCGACAAAGTGCGCAGTGCGCTCTTCGACAACACCAAGATCAAGCGTTTTGTGCCGGGTTATTGCGCCACAACGCCCTTTGCACGCGGAATTGAGCAGGCGATCGCTTGGTTCGACGCCGACCCGGCGCGGCAGCAAATCGATCATGTGGCCGATGCGCAATGGGATCGGCTGATCGAAACTTACAACAACGGGCTGGCGGCTGCTCGCCAGGTGTTTGGCCGTGCATAGCAGGATTGGATGCACACGCCTGAAACGTTACTTGCGCGTCTCGAAGCGATTGGACACTCCCTCGCAGCCAGCGGTCAGGCGCTGGTTCAGGAAGGCTGCGGGCTGCGGGCTGCGGGCTGCGGGCTGCGGGCTGAAGGACGACAGACGACGGACGAACGGCAAAACGATCTTAGGTTCACTATGCGAGCTGCACAATGACATACATTGATTGCTACTTAACTCCGGTTCCGCGTGCCAATCGGGCGCAGTACGAGCAGTTCGCGTTGATCTCGGCGGAGGTGGTGCGGGAACACGGTGCGCTGCGCGTCGTTGAGTGCTGGCCTGATGAGACAGGGCCTGATGCTTCGACGTACCACGGGGAGAGCGCACGCAAATCGGCGGAGAGTTATGGAACATTTACTGCTGCCGCCGGTGCCAAAGATGGTGAGACTGTCGTGCTGTCATGGGTTGAATGGCCTGACAAGCGCAGTCGGGACGAGGGCATGGCGAAGGTAACCGCCGATCCGCGCATGCAGTTCGCTGATCAGGAACCGGTGTTTGATGGGGCGCGCCTGATCGCAGCTGGGTTCCTGCCTATGCTAAATCGGTCCGGTGACGCCTAACGACGGTGCAAAATTCAGAATTCTGGCCCGGCTCATCCAAGGGGCGCTGCGGCAGCATAAGCCAACGGCAGCCAGATCCGCAGTTCGGCGCCGTCACATTTACGCGAAAGCACTGTAATGTGGCCGTCGAGGGCGGTGGCGCGTTCACGCATCTGGCGCAGGCCGAGATGTGAACTGGTTTCGGTTTCGACGGCGCCCGGATCAAAGCCCACGCCGTTATCGCGCACAATGATCTGTAAGCCGTTGTCGCGGCTGCGCAAGGCCACCCACACGCGGGTGGCTTCGGCGTGTTTGGCGACATTATTCAGCCCCTCTTGCACGAAACGAAACGCGGCAAGTTCGAGCACATGCGGCAAGTCGGGCGGCAGATCGCCGAGTTCGAGCTCCAAGGCCCACTCTTGTTGCTCGGCGAACTCGCCCACAAAGCGGCGCAGCGCGCCGGCGAAGCCGAGTTGGCTGAGTTCGATCGGGCGGAGCGCGAAGATCGCCCGCCGCAACTCCTCGATCTGGCTGCGTAGATTAGCTTTGGCAGCGACAAATTCATCGCGTAGCCGCGCCGGATCTTGTTCAATCCAATCGTCCCAGAGATCAACGCGCATGCGCAGAAAGGCCAGGCTCTGTGCAACGCCGTCGTGGAGGTCGCGCGCAATCCGGGTGCGCTCGTCGGCGATTGCGTGTTCGAGCGCGGCGACGCTGGCAATCTCGCGGGTGCGGCGGCGGCTGTTCATAATTGCCTCGGTTAACTCGCCGGCAATGGTAACCAACAGCGTCTCACTCTCCAGTGATAGTTCGCCGGCGGGCGCCATCGCACCATTGCGGCTCGCGTCGCTGTTGTATGCCTCGATCCAACCGATTGGTGCTGCATCGCGTTCGACCAGGGGGATCACGACTGCGCTAATGAGACCGTTTGGCGCGCTTCCGCGGGCGCTGAGTACGACGGGACGGGTCAGATCCGTCGGTTCGGGGCGCAGGCCGAAGGCGGCACGAGCGTTGGCGAGCAGCTCTTCAGAGATACCGACAGCGCGGGCCGTAAGCGGGACGCCCTGTTCATCGCGCAGCACGAAGGTGGCGGCAGTGGCGCCGAGGAGGCGGCTGGGCAGGCTGATCGCATAGTCGAGCACTTCATCGACGGTTGCGCTGCTGGCGATGCGTTGGTTCAGTTCATACAGCAGTTCGAGCTTGCTGTTCGACGTGCGCAACTCGCTGAGCATTGCCGTTTCGCGGGCGCGCCGCCGCTGTTCTTCGCGGGCAGCCCAGCTCAGCACCGCATAGACGGCAATTGCAGCGAGCAGACCCCAGAAGATCGGGTCGAGCATGCGGGTGAGCGCTGCACTGGCCGAGGCGCCGAGCAGCAGCGTCTCGACGAGGCGGGTCAGTGCAAAGATCAGCCCGACCGCGCCGGCTAGCGGCCAGCGTAAGCGGCGGAGCACCGCCAGGAGATCGGTTTCGTCGTTTGGTGCTGGTGTAGGCATTAGATAAGCTACTGCTGTCTGATCGGCCACGCCAGGGCGGCCACGTTGGTCCACCCGGACGGGCGTTCCGATCAGCGTGCGCGCTGCTGTAGCGCTTGCCAATGGATCGGTAACGTATCGGCGAGATGCTGATCGGCGCAGCGCCAGGTGTGCTCCCCCGCAGGCAGAGCGGCGACGGGCGCAGTATTGCTGATGCCAAGCGCGCTCAGGACGCGCAAGAGATACTCGCCGCGATAGAAGTTCGACCCCCAGGGTTCAATTGTTTCCGGCCCGTACTGCACAATCCAGGTGAGCTTGCGAATGGCCTCCCGATCGGCCCGCAGCAGTGCAGTGATCGGATGGTCGTGGTGGAGGCGCGCCGGATCGCGTGGGCTGCCGAGCGCGGCGTCGAACATCGGGTTGGCGAGCACCGGGTCGCTCATGCGCGCCTGTTGGCCGCCGGCCGTTGCATAAAGAATCGTCCCGTCGAAGCTGCCCACGCTGGCGAACAGTTCGGGGCGCAAGGCGGCTGCCTTCACGGCCATCAGTCCGCCCAGTGAGAAGCCGGCGACGGCGCGGGCATGTGGGTGGGCGCGAAAGCGCCGCTCAACTGTCGGCAAGAGTTCGTCGAAGAAGAAGCGCTGGAAAGCGCCGGCGCCAATGCCCGGAATGGGCGCGAGTTCGGGGGCGACCATATCGGCGAGCATGCTTGGCACGCTATTATCGTCGCTGGCGAGGCCGGGAAAAACCAGGATCAGCGGCCCGATGGCGCCGGTAGCGCGCAACCGCTCATACACATCGATCGCGGTGCCGACCCGGCTCTGATCTTCATTTCGGTTGACCCACTCGCGCTCGTGCCCGCGCAACAGATAGAGTGCCGGCAAGCTCCGGCGCGGCGGAGCGTCGGGCGGCACATAGAGATAACAACGCCTAGTAAGCCCTAGTGCGGCGCTACGGATGCGCACGGTGCGCGCACGCGGGTCGATTGCAAGTGCAGTCATAGGTGTATTATACGCCGCTTTCCGCTTGTAATGCCGATCACCGCCCGCTGCTCGCTAGCTGTGCCCAAGAACGGATCAGGATAGCGGTATTGACAGTGCGTATACTTAATGATGCCTTTAGAATGCGTCGTTGCGGTCGGCATGTGCTCCCATGTACTCATTCCGACCGCCGCCGTTGTTCTAAATAGCTTGCTCCTGAAACTGTTGGCGCCGGATCGATCGGCCCAGAAAGTCCGTGAAGGTTCATGCTTGAGGACGATCAAACGCAGGGTTGTGCGCTACGCAGGCTGTTCAAGCTAACGCTTGAGCCGACTGTATGGCGCCATGAATTGCTTCAGTTAGGCCTCCTCGTCGGCCTCGCACTTGGCGCAATTGTCTATTTACCGAGTGTCTGGGTTGCATTTCAAACTCAGCGTTGGGGCATCATTTTCATCGACACGCTGGCGATCGGCGTCGTCGCCGCATTATATCTGACCCCACAGCGATCATTTCGGGTGCGGGCGTCTGTTTTTGCGCTGGTCTTCTATGTGCTTGGCGTATGGCTGCTGGTCGAAGTCGGCTCAATCAGCCAGATCTACCTGCTGGGCTTTTCCATTCTGGCCACAATCCTGCTTGGTCTGCGCACAAGCTTGGTGACTGTCGGCATCAATGCCGCCACCCTCTTTGGTCTCGGCGCGGTAAACCTGGCTGCGCCGGGGATGCTCTTTATTGGGCGTGAAATGAACCTAAGCGCCTGGTTCGTGGTTACCCTGAACTTCTTGTTGGTCAATAGTATCCTTACAGTCTCGATTGGGGCAGTGCTCTCGGCGCTGGAAGGCATCGCCCAACGCGAATACGCGGCGCGGATGGAGCTTGAGCGCGATCGTACCGAACTGGTGCAGGCGAACGCGGCGCTCGATCATGAAATGCGCGAGCGGAAGCTTCTGGAAACCCAACTTGCGCAGAGCCAGAAGCTGGAGGCGATCGGACAGCTCGCCGGTGGTGTAGCCCACGACTTCAACAACCTGCTGACGGTGATCAACGGCTATAGCGACGAACTCCTCAGCACTACGCCTGCCACCGACGGTAAGCGGTTTATGCTGGAGGAGATTCACGCCGCCGGTGAGCGTGCGGCTGAGCTTACGCGCCAACTGCTCGCCTTCAGCCGTAAACAGATCCTCGCACCGCAAATCCTTGATCTGAACACCATCGTGAGCAAGCTCGAAAAGATGCTGCGCCGCCTGATTAGCGAAGATATTCGCGTGACTATAGTGCTGCAACCGGATCTGCCCTGGATTCAGGTCGATCCCGGTCAACTGGAGCAGGTAATGCTCAACCTGGCGGTTAATGCGCGTGATGCAATGCCGACCGGCGGCTTATTGACGATCGAGTCGGCCAGCGTTGTTTTCACGGCGGAGCAATTGGCGCACAAATTTGAGATCCCGCCCGGCGCCTATGTTACGCTCACCGTCAGCGACACCGGCAGTGGCATGTCGCCCGAAGTGCAGGCGCATATCTTTGAGCCGTTCTTCACCACGAAAGACGTGGGCAAAGGTACCGGCTTAGGGTTGGCGACCGTCTTCGGGATTGTGAAGCAGAGTGACGCTTACATCGACGTGTATAGCGAAGTTGGGATTGGCACGCGCTTTCGGGTACTTTTCCCAGTCGTCAATAATGTAGCGCAACCCACTCCGCCGGAGGTGGAAGCCTTACCGCGGGGAAGTGAAACCGTGCTGCTGGTTGAGGACGAAGCGGATGTGCGGGGGATCACCCGGCTGGCGTTAGAGACGCATGGCTACCGCGTGCTGGAGGCAGCGAACGGGCGCGAGGCACTCCAGTTGTATATTGCGCTAGGCCACACGATCGATCTAGTCGTTACCGATGTCATCATGCCGGAGATGAGCGGACGCGAGTTGATCGAAGCACTACAGCTCCGGCAGGCGCAGGTGAGCGTGTTATACATCAGCGGTTACACCGACGACGCGATTGTACGGCATGGGATCATTGCCGCCACCGATGCCTTTCTGCAGAAGCCGTTCTCACCTTCGGCGCTGATCAAAAAAGTTCGGGAGGTTTTGGATGCTTAGGAGTTGGCTGAGGGGGGGCATGCGCTATCGGCAGGTCGCGCTCGCACAGGTGAGCGCCCACGGCGCTGCGCTGGCTCCGCTGGATGGGGTTCCCGCCTGCGCGCGCTGCGGTATCGGCATCTGTTTCGCCATAGCGTTATCTAACATAACTCCATCGTAAGGTGCATTGACGTCGGGGCGACAAGGCGTATAATAAGAAGACGTCTTGGGGATGCTTGGTTTCGACAGGGAGTGACGGTTGTAGATTGCAGGTCGTGCCGCCCAGTCACGTTAAAGGGGCAAAACGGCAATAACTGCCAACAACAACACGGGCCGTATGGCCCTCGCTGCCTAGTAATAGGTAGCCGCCCTCCTCTACTCCCCCGATGGTCGGGGTAGGGCGACAGTAAGTCGGGTGCTCCTCAGGTAACCACCTGCTAGCCCGAGGAAAAGATTAGCGGGTTGGCCCAAAAGCTGCTTTGCTCGGGGTGTGGCTGCGGGCGAGATAAAACACCGGGATAAACCTGTAGCATGTCTGCGATTTAGCTTTCTGGACGGGGGTTCGAATCCCCCCATCTCCACCACTTGTCTCGAACACAGAGCGCCGGTTTCAGGAACCACCCTGAAGCCGGCGTTTTGTGTGCTCAGTGCGCTAGCGAACGCATAGGTTCTGGTACGTTGCTTCCTGGATTAGGGGCGGCCCAGGAACGCCATCAACTCGCGGGCCGCTGCGCCGCCGGCGCGATTCGCCCCAATTGTGAACGCCGAGGGACCGTAGCCGACCAGATGGATGCGCGGGTCCTTCGCCACTTGGGTCGCCAGGCGGCCCGTCATCGTGATGCCGCCGCCCGGCTCGTGCAGCATGAGCGGCGCCAAATGGTCGAGGGAGCATCCAAACGCATCCCTCCTGCTCACAATCCGGTGCGGGAAAGACGGCGCGCCTTGATCGGTGCGTGCCGCGCTTCCCCGCATAGTTGCCGGGAAAACCCGCTGTTGAGCCGGTGTAGTGCCTCCGCCGGAGGGCGTCAAGCTGCGGCGCAGTAGCCGGGAAAGCCGGCTTTCTCGGCATGCGCGACAGGACTCAGATCCTACTCGGCGCGGGGATGATCACGCTCGCCGCTTCCTGCCGTCTGTGTCCTGCCGCATGCCGTGTCCGAGCGCCACGTGCCTGCCGCGTGCGGTGGGTGTCAGGCCGAAGGAGTGTGCATCCGGCCGGCAGGTGGGCAGATGATACCCTGTGCCCATGCCGCAGCCCTACGCTATTTTGGGGCGCTGCGTCGTTCGTCCTGGGGCGCTGCGTCCTGCCGCCTGCCGTGTGCCGCCTGCCGTGCGCTCTGTAGTACAATACGCAAGTGAAAACGCCAACTGTTCGTCCGGCCCGGGTCTGGTTGTGCCTAACCATCATCCTGCTGCTGGCCCTTGTGCTGCGCCTGCTGCTCTGGGCGCAGCCATTGCATCTGCCGGCCAATGATGAGATCGAGTATCTGCGGGTCGCCCACGATCTGCTGGAGGGCCGCGGCTGGAGCTTCTACGAGCAGTATCGCTGGTTGCGTGCGCCGCTCTACGCGCTCTGGCTCGCCGGTTCGCTCTGGCTCGCCGGCGGCGATGTGCACCTGGCGGCGCTGCCTAATCTGCTGCTGAGCGTTGGCCTTGTGGGGCTGATCTTTGCGCTGACCCGCGAACTGGCTTCGCGCCGCTCGGCCACTCCCGCGCTGCTCGCCGCCGCCATGGCCGCTGTGCTGTTCACCTCCGCCACCTTCGCCGGCCTCTACATGAGCGAGACCCTCTTTGCCGCGCTCTTTACAGCCTGCTTACTCACCATTCTGCGCTGGGCCAGGAACGGTGCGTCGGGCCTGATTGCCCCGGCCCTTGCCGGACTGCTCTTCGGCCTGGCTTGCCTCACGCGCTCGGCGCCACTCATCTTTGCGCCCGTTGTGATGCTCTGGATGGCCTGGGTTGCCGCCGGCGATTGGCGGCTGATCCTGCGCCGCCCTGCCGCGCTCGTTCCGGCGTTCGTCTTCGCGCTGCTTGTCGCGCTCACCATTGCGCCGTGGACGATCCGCAACTGCCGCGCCTATAGCGGCTGCATCATGATCGAGAGCGGCCTCGCCTATAACCTCTGGGCCTTCAGCGAACCCCGTGAGAGCCTCGATACGATTAACCGCACGCTGGAAGCCATCCCCGACCCGGTCGAGCGCGCCGATTTCGCCACCGCCCGCGGTCTGGAGCGCTTGGGCGAAGATCCCGCCATCCTGCTGCGCAAACTGCCCAGCAACTGGATTGTCACCTGGACCATCGAGCCGATCCAGGATCGCTTCCTCCTCGCCGATTATCGCGCCGATCCACCGCCGCTGGTTTTCCTTGGCGCGCTGATCTTCGACGATCTGCTCTACTTGTTGGCGCTCTGCGCCGCGCTTCCCGGCCTGGCTTTGATGCTGCTTCGGGGCAACCGGGCGGCTGTTCTCTGCGCGCTCTGGCCAACGATGTTTGTCGCTACTGCCTTGCTGACCCACGGCGAGACGCGTTATCGCCATTTCTTCTGGATGCTGATTCTGGCCTATGCCGCAATCGGAATTCACGCCTTGCACCGCGCTGAACTGCGCCTGCCCCGGCCCGTTAGCGGCGCTGTGGTGGCTATGCTGCTTGCCGTGCTCATCCCGCTCTTCGGCTGGTATCCCTGGCGCTGGGCCGCCGAGGGGTCTGCCCGCAGCGTGCATCGTCAGATCGGCGATCTGCGCGTTGCCGTGGGCGATCTGGCCGGTGCGCGCGCTTCCTACACGGCTGCCCTCGCCGCCGACTCTACCCCCGACGGCTGGATCGCCCTGGGCGACCTGGCGCTGCGGCGTGGCGATCCGGCTGAAGCTGAGGCGGCCTACCGGGCGGCGCGCGATGTCGCCGTAGCCTACCCCGCCGGATGGGCGCGCCTGGGCGATCTGCTGCGCGAACAGGGCCGTACCGCCGCGGCGCGTGAGGCGTTTGAGGGGCGCTTTATCGCTGAACAGGCCATGGCCGACTGGAGTTATCGCACGCTGGAGCCGCTACCGAGGGCGTGGATCGATGTTGGGGATGGACTCGACTTTGGTTATTTGGGCGAGTTCTATCCGGCCGAAGAGTCGCAGGGCGCCGACGTGCGCTGGACAAGCGCTACCGCCGAACTTCGCCTGGCGACGATCGCCGATGCGACGGTGCTGGTGACGCTGCGGGCGGCTGCACCGCGCCCAGGGGCGGCACCGGTTCCTGTGGAAATCTGCAACGCCGCCGACTGTGTCGAAGTTATGCTCGAAGATGAACTACGTGTGTTGCGCCTGGTATTGCCCGCCGCCGATGGACCGATTACCCTACACGCTCCGAGCTTCCGCGCTGCCGATGGCCGCGATCTGGGCATCTTACTGGATTGGGCGGCGGTTGATGAAATGGACGAATGAAACCAAGGGTAGGGACGCAGCGCGCTGCGTCCCTACCCTTGGTTTCACACCACCGGCGCCTCGATATAGCTGCGCACTTGCGCGACTGTCTCGGGGTGGCCAATCAAAATCGGCTCGCTCAGCTTGCGTCCGTCGAGCAGCGGAGCAACCGGTACCGGCGCGCCGCTCAGCCCAACCATCACCCCGCCGGCGGCGCGCAAAATCGCTATGCCGGCGGCCAGATCCCAGAGCCGGGCGCGTCCGATCAGCGCGCTCACGGCAGAGCCGCGCGCAACGTAACAGCAGTCGGCGGCCACCGTGCTCAGGCAGCGCGTTTTGCCGGGGTAACGAATGCGAAACATACGATGCACTGCCGAAGGGACGGCAATCCAATCATTCATGTCTACCGGCGCCGGTCGCCGCACCTGAATCGGGATCGTATTGCGAAAAGCCTGCCCCTCAATGTCGGCCCAGTAGCAGTCATCGAGCAGCGGCGCATAGATCACGCCCGCATACGGCTCGCCATTGCGCAGCACACCAATCGAAACACACCAGAGCGGTAAACCCGAAACAAACGCCCCGGTGCCGTCGATTGGATCGAGCGCCCAGACGAACTCGCGGTCAATCGCCCCGATGCCTTCTTCCTCGCCAATAATTCCATGATCGGGATAGCGGGCGGCGATCCGCTCGCGCAATAACTGCTCGACTTCGCGGTCGGCACGCGTGACATAGCTGCGATCTGCCTTCTGCTCACGTTGGACGTTGTTAAAATAGCTCCGCGCCAACGCACCGCCTTCGCGTGCCCACGCCTGCACTTCCGTCAGGTCGATCAGCCCCACGCACCACCTCACAATCAATGCAAAAGTCAAAACGTAAAAGGCACACTAAACACGCTTTGGTCACTATTCTTGCGATCATCATAACACGTTCTTTCACGTAGCCGTTGGCGATGCGCGTGGTATGATAGGCACGCAATTCGCTATTTGCAGCAAGGAGTTTCCATGACCCGCCAGAATATTGGCAGCGGCACCCCCTGGGAAGCCCTGACCGGCTATTCACGCGCCGTGCGCGTCGGCAACCATGTGTATGTGTCGGGCACGACGGCCTCCGACGCCAGCGGCGCCGTGCAGCACCTCGGCGATGCCGGCGCTCAGGCGCGCTATATTCTGAACAAGATCGCCGCCGCGCTTACGGAGGCGGGCGCGGGGCTGGAACATGTGGTGCGGACGCGCATGTTTGTCCGCGATATTGCCGATTGGGAAGCCGTTGCGCATGCTCACGGCGAGTTCTTCAGCACAATCCGCCCGGCTTCGACCCTCGTTACTGCCCACATGATTGCGCCCGAAATGCTGGTTGAGATCGAGGTAGAAGCGGTTATTTCATAAAACGATGCGCTTTTCAATTCGCTTCAACAACGACCTCCCAATCGGCGACTACCCCGCCCTGGCGCAGGCTGCCGAGGCGGCGGGTTTTGATCAGTTCTGGGTCAGCGACGATCTGTTCCTCTATGGCGTCTGGCCGATCCTGACTGCCTGCGCTATGGCTACCCGGCGCATCCAACTCGGCACCTGCATTGTCAACCCCTACACGGCCCATCCGGTCGAGATCGCGATGCAGGCTGCGGCCCTGGATACGTTGAGTGGCGGCCGCTTGAACGTAGGCATTGCCGCCGGGGCCGCCGAATTTTTGGGCTGGATCGGTATTGCGCAGGAGCGCCCGCTCGCCACAACGGCTGCGAGCCTGCGCCGCCTGCGTGCGCTCTTCGCCGGCGCTAGCGGCCCTTTCAGCGATGCCGGCCTGCCGGCATGGGGCGCCGAAGCGCATCTGCGCGTTTCTACACGGCCCATTCCGCTCTATCTTGGCGCGATGAGTCCGCGTATGCATCACCTGATCGGCACCCTCGCCGATGGTGGCCTGCCGCTGCTCTTCCCGCCCGAGCATTATGCTGTTGTCGCCGAGCGTGTGCGTGCCGGCGCCGCGGAGGTCGGGCGCGATCTTGCTCTGATTGACCTTGCCGCGTGCATCTGGGTGTCGATCGATGTCGACCGCCACAGCGCCGAAACGGCCCTGCGCCATAAACTGGCCTACTACGGCAATGCCATGAGCGACGAAGTGCTTATGCAGGTTGGCGTTACGCGCGCTGAAGTGCAAGCTGTCGCCGCCACGCTTGCCGCCACCAACAACCTCGCCAAGGCTGCGGCGCAGGTGCCGGCTGCAATGCTCCAGATCGGTATCGCCGGCGACGCTCCGGCCCTGATTACGCGCCTCGAACAGCTTGTCGCGCTTGGCGCAACCCACCTCAGCTTCGGCCCACCCCTCGGCCCCGATCCGCTTCAGGCGATTAATTTGCTTGGGCGGCATGTGCTGCCGCATTTTCGGGGGTAATGGCGGCTGGGCAGCCACGCCTTGAAGGACGCGGTTCATGCCGTGGGTCGCGGCAGCCGCCTGAAGGCCGCGCCGCTCCCGCTGCACGCATGCGGGCATTCGTGGTCGGTCTGCTCCGCCTGCGGGATCGGCCTTACCTCTGCGTTGTCCGCCCTCCGACCGATTGCCCCGCTCCACCAGTGGTGTTATACTTGCGCTATGACCATATGAATAAAGTAGTCACATAAACACAGTTGTGAGGATTTTCTTCTGACTCCTGGAGATCCCGATGCCTCGTCCCTTCAGTGCAACCGAACGCGCTCAGATCCAGGCCGGCCTTCAGCAGGCGGCGCAAACCCTGATCGCGCAGCGCGGAATGCGCCATATCAATGTGGAAGATCTGACTCGTGCGGTCGGGATCTCGAAGGGCGCGTTTTACCTGTTCTATGCGTCGAAGGAAGAACTCTTTTTTACCGTCATCGCTGCCTGGGAGGCCGACTATCAGGCGAGCCTGCTGAATGCGCTCAGCCCGGCGTCGGCAGCGCCCCGCGAGCGTGTTGCCGCGCTGCTGCGGCGTGCGGTTACACTCTGGCGTGAGCACCCGCTTTTCCGCCAGTTCAGCCGCGACGACTACGAATTGCTCATGCGCCGCCTGTCGCCCGCGCAGGTTGCTACTGCCGCCCAGACTGACTTGGATTTTGCCGCAGCCCTGATCGAGCGCTGGCACGCCGAGGGCATTGTTGTGCAGCATCCGCCGGCGATGGTGATGGCGCTGAGCCGGGCCCTGTTCTATGTCAGCCTGCACAGCCCCGAGTTCGACCCGGCGATCTACCCCACTCTCCTCGACCGCCTGATTGCGATGACAGCGGTCGAGCTAGTTGGCTAAAGGAAAAACGATGATCCAGGTCAATAACTTAACCTACCGCTATCCCGGCGCAGCGGCGGCGGCGATCAGCGAACTGACCTTCAGCATAGCGCCGGGTTCCATTTTTGGCTTTCTTGGGCCAAGCGGCGCCGGCAAAAGCACGACCCAGAAGATTCTCAATGGCTTGCTCAGCGGCTACACCGGCCATGCGGAGGTATTGGGCCGTGAGGTTTCGGCGTGGGGCAGCGCCTACTACGAGCAGATTGGGGTTGCCTTCGAGCTGCCCAACCACATGCAGAAGCTCACTGCACGCGAAAACCTGCGCTACTTCGCCGCGCTATACAAAGGCCCCACGCTGCCGCCCGCCGCACTGCTCGCCCAGGTGGGCTTGGCGGCCGACGCCGATGTTCGGGTTGAGCGCTTCTCCAAAGGGATGCGTATGCGGCTCAATGTCGCCCGCGCTTTGCTGCACCAGCCGGCCGTGCTCTTCCTCGATGAGCCGACCTCAGGCTTAGATCCGGTCAATGCGCAGCGCATCCGCGATCTGATCTGGGCGCAGCGTGATGCCGGGCGCACGATCTTTTTAACCACGCACTCAATGAGCATCGCCGACGAACTCTGCGATCAGGTGGCGATCCTGGTCGATGGCAAGATTGCCGCGATCGACACGCCGCGGGCGCTCAAATTGCGCTTCGGCGCGCCCACCGTGCGCGTGGAATATCAGCATGGCGTTGGGTTAAATCAACGCGACTTCCTGCTTACTGAACTTGCCGACAGCCAATCGTTCGCCGATCTGTTGCGTAGCGGCACGATCCAGACTATCCACACCCAGGAAGCAACGCTTGAGCAGGTGTTTGTACAGCTCACCGGGCGGATACTGCGGGCTGCGGGCTGAGAGCGAATCCAAGCATCACTTGTCACTTGGAGTACATCAATGCGTCGTTTAGGCGTAACCCTATTCTGGGATGTTCAGTTGCAACTGCGCAACGGTTTTTATGGCGCCGCCGCCTTCGTGTTGCTCTGCTGGGCGGCCTTGCTTAGCCTGGTGCCGGGCGCGGCAATGCGTTGGGCGCTGCCGCCGTTGATCCTGGGCAACCTGGTGCTGGGCAGTTTCTATTTTGTGGGCGGCCTAGTGCTGTTGGAGCGCGCCGAGGGTTCGCTGACGGCGCGTACCGTAACCCCGCTGCGCCCCAGCGAATATTTGGCTGCGAAGGTTGGGTCATTGGCGCTGCTCTGTGTGCTCGAAAGCACCCTGCTTGCACTGCTCTTTGTGGGGCCGAGTTTCGCCCTGGCGCCGTTTCTCGCCGGTGTAATCAGCGGTGCCGTGTTGCTGACGCTGGCCGGATTCAGCACTGTGGTGCGCTTCGCGTCGATCAACGAATATCTAATGCCTTCGGTGCTGATAACCGCCGTGCTGACGTTGCCACTCGTCGGTTATGTCGGCGGTTGGACAGCCTGGCCGCTCTATCTGCACCCCTTCACGCCGGCGCTTGTGCTCGTGGAGGCCGCCTTTGCGCCGGTTGCGTCGTGGAAGATTGGGTATGGGCTTGGGGTGGGAATGCTCTGGATCGGGTTGGCCGTCTGGCTGGCCCGCCGTGATTTTCGGCGCTACGTGCGCGGTGACGGTCTTGCCGAAGGAGCCTTCAGATGAACACGCTCACGTTAATTCGTGTGCTTGGCCCGCTCGATGCGCGTGGGGTTGGGCGCGATGCATTGTTGCGCTGGCTGGTTGTAATGCCGGTCGGGATCGCTCTGGCAATTCGGGGGGTGTTACCGGCCCTGCTCGAACGCGCCGTGCCGCTACTGCCCTTCGACTTGATGGCTTTTTATGCGCCGCTCATGGCCTACGTGTTACTGCTGATCACGCCCCTGCTGGCCGGCATGGTGATCGGCTTTCAACTGCTCGATCAGCGCGACGACGGCGTGCTCGATGCGTTGCGAATTACGCCGCCCCGCCTGCGCGGCTACCTAGCCTACAAACTGGCCCTGCCGATCCTGGTCGGCGTCGGCCTCACGCTGATCACCTTCCCGCTGGCCGGGTTGAGCATCGGTGGGCCGGGCGCGTTACTCATCGCTGCTGTGGGTATCGCGCCGCATGGGCCGTTGTTCGCGCTCTTCCTGGTCGCCTTCGCCACGAACAAAGTCCAGGGCTTTGCGCTGACCAAAATGAGTAACGTGCTGCTCATGCTCCCGCTTGCCGCTGCCTTCGCCCCAGCGGCATGGCACCCGTTGCTCGCCATCGCGCCCGGCTACTGGCCCGCCCAACTGCTCTGGACGCTGCAAAGCGGCGGCACCGGCGCGCCGATCTACCTGGCCGCCGCGCTGGCCTATCAACTTCTGATCGGCTGGGCGCTGCTGCGGCGGATTGAACGCTGATGTTCGCATGGTACAGACGCCTCGCCGCCCGCATCCAGATAATCTGCGCAATCTGCGGATCTCTTTACCGCTCAAATCTCCTTCAGCGCCCCACGTAAGTCCAAAGCACTCCCACCTACTAGCGGCGCCAGCGGCGTGATCGAGACATAGCCGGTACGTACGGCGCCGTCGTCGGTATGCTCGGCGAACGTCGGTACCCGATCGCGTTGATAGGTGAAACTGAGCGCACGTTTATCATCGGCGTCGGGCGCGCCAATAGCTACATCGATCACACTGCCATAAAAAAAGCCCGACAGTTCGGTCTGCCGAAAACCGCGTATATCGTTCAGATCATGCACGTGGGGCACATTCACATTCAGCACCAGCGGACCATTGCCGCGCATCCGCTCCAGCAGCGGGAAGCTGCGCACCGCTACCCAGGCCGCGGTTGCCCAGGGCATCGGCGCATCGCCCTTAAATTGCTGCGAAATGGCCAGTGCCGGCAATCCGTAGAGCGCGCCGATCATCGCCGCGCCGACGGTGCCGCTGAGCAAGACATTCGTGCCCGTGTTTAAGCCGCGGTTAATCCCCGACACAATCACATCCGGTCGCGGGCCAAGATCGCCGAGCAGGCCCACCGTAACACAGGCTACCGGCGTGCCTTCAACCGCAAAAGCCGCAATCTCGGCGTGCGCCGGATCGGGCGCCGGCACCGCCCGCACATGTGGATTGCGCCGAGGCGGCAGACTCATGCTCATTCCGCTCTGCTCTTCGAGCGGCGCAATGATTGTCACCGTCCCTAGCCCGGCTTCGTGCAGCGCTCCCGCCAGCGCCCATAAGCCCGGGCTATCGATCCCGTCGTCGTTGGTTACCAAAATATGCATCAGCTACTCCTTGTTTACCGCTCCAGAATTGTTTATTGCACAGGGTAAAGATTGTTGCGCGGGCTGCGCCCCAACCCTCCGCGGCGGCGATCGGCGATCGGCGCTCGGCGATCGGCGCTCGCCGATCGCCGATCGGTTATCGGCGATCGGCTATCGGTTATCCCGTTACCTCGACCGGCGCCTTCCCGATGCCCATGTTCAAGTACAATGCTGCGCCGATCAACCGCAACGTTCCGGCGGCGATCAACGCTACAAACAGTCCGGCGGTGTCGGCGAGAATTGTTCCGATCAGCGGCATCATGAACAACGCGGTGTTTTGCAGCGTCTGGTAGAGGCCGATATAGCTGGCCTGATGATCCGGCGGCACGCTGCTTAACACCAAATCGAAGTGAACTAACTCGTTGCCTGCCGCAAAAAAGCCGACTAGCCCGGCCAAAATCGCCAGCAAGAGGATCGAATTGGTTGCTGCAACGGCAAAGGGGTACACCGCCATGCCGAAGCTGCTCAGCAGGAGCACCCGACCGATCCCGAGCCGCCGGGTTAGGATCGACCAGATCGTATAGGCGACAACCAGCACGCCGCTGCCGACGGTCGCAATCAAGCCGATCGCGGCATCGTCGGCGCCGACGACACGCACATAGTAGAGCGGCAAGAGTGGAATGAGCATCGCTGCACCGGCGCGGAACACAAAGGCGCTGGCGGCGAAGCGGAGGAAAGCCGGCGGCGCCTCGCGCAGTTGGGTGCGCAGGGAGTCGAACCGTTCGCCAAGCGAGCGGCGCTGCTTTGCGGGGATGACCCCTAGCGCCGGTCGATCAGGCAGTTCAATCGAGCGGGAGAAAATAAAGCTCAGCAGGCCGCCGAAAAATGAGCCGATGAACACGATTTGATAATTTAGTGGAAAGCTGATCCGAGTGAGGATCTGGCCCACAATCGCCACTGTGATCGCCGTCATCGCCCCCAGGCTCGACCAGCGCAGGCTCATGAGGAAGAAGCGGCGGCGCGGGCCGGCTACTGCGCCCATTACTACGGTGAACGCGACATTCATGAACGTGTTCGGCACGGTGGCGCAGGCCCAGATGATCACCACGGCCCAGGGGACGAACTCCAGCGGGATCACAAACGGCAACAGGCCGAAGATCGCATACGACCAGAGCACCCAGACGCGCATGCCTGAATACCAGGGCACGATTTGGCGCTGACGTTCCAGAAAGCGGCCAATTGGCACGGCGAGCAGCGCGCCGGTGAGCGCCGGCAGCGACGTAATCAGCCCTACCAACAGGCTTGATGCGCCGAGGCGAGCTAAAAATACGGCCAGGAACGTGCCGACGCCGGTGACGATTCCGACGCCGATGCCGTCGATTAAGACATTCCGTACATTCCGATCAGCAACGCTGCGTGGGCGGAGAATGGCGCGCAGTTCACTATTGGGGAGACGCAGAGACATACACCTGATCACTGTGGCTGTACCGGGTTAGCCGGCGCGAACATGTTCAGGCAGTATACCGCAGTTTGTTTGTTCTTCCGGCGGTGCGCCGAGCCGTTTGCAGGGCGGCGCTGCCCCCTGCAACCCCCGCTGGAGGGCCGTGCCGCCCTCCAGACCACCCCGCATGGGTGGCCGCAGTGTGCCGCTTGGCCCGTTGCCATGCCTTTACGCGCTGACGCGCCACATATTGACTACGGTCTACCTGATTATTTTTTGCACCTATGGGCATGAATGAACCGCCCATCGGCGGTGTGCCGCCGCGCTCGCCCGCGCGTGAGCGCGCACGGGCATAACCCGCCCGCCGTGTTCGTCGGAGCGCGCTCACGTTAGGGTCCAGGGGCGAAGCCCCGGCCGGGGGAGTCCAGAGGGGCGAAGGTTCGCCCCTCTGGCGCGGGCACGGGGCGCGTAGCCCCGCCGAAACGCAGGCACGGGGCGCGTAGCCCCGCTAGAGCGCAGGCGCGGGGCGCGCAGCCTCGCTAGAGCGCCTCAATCCACGGCAGCAAGATTTCCAAACACGCCTCGGGCGTCTCATCAAAGGCGCAGTGGCCGCTTTCAGGAATGATCGCGATGTCGGCCTGGGGAATGAGCGTGCGCTTGAAGTATTCAGCGAGGGCGACTGGCACTGAGCGATCTTCGGCGCCCCACAGCAGCAGCGTAGGCACTTTGATCGCGCCGCGCTCGGCTGCGAGGAAGAGGCGGGGGAAGGCGCGGGTTACGGCCAGGTAGGCCGCCGGGCCGCCGGGGCGGCGCAGTGGGGCGGCAAACTGCTCAACCAGTTCGGGCGTTACGCGCTCTTTGCGGTAGTACGCCGCGAGCAACCCCTGGCGGGCGCCGCGCTCGTTGGCGATCACGCCGGCCAGCGTTTCACCGATACCCGGCGCACGGGCAACGGAAAAGAAGAAGTTGTCGAGCGTCGAAGGCTGGTTGCGCGAGTCGTTGAGGCCGGTTGTGGCCGTCAGCACTAACCCCTGCACGAGAAACGGGTAACTGATCGTGAGCTGTGCCGCAACCATGCCGCCCATCGAGTGACCGACGACAATCGCCGGGCCTGGACAGACAGCGGCGATAAACTCGGCGACCTGGGCGGCCCAGAGGTCGCGGGAAGGCGGTTCAGACGGGATGGCCGAGCGCCCGAAGAAGTGTAGGTCGAGCGCATAGAGCGTATGCTGCTCTGCAATCGGCCGCATGATTGCCCGCCAGTGCTCAATCATGGCGCCGTAGCCGTGAATGAGCAGCACCGGCAGGCCCCGTTTCGGCCCCGACTCCCAGTAGCGCACGGCGCCGTAGCGGCCTGCAAACCAGCGCTCAACGATGGTATTGGTATTCATGCCTGTGCTACCGTTCGATGGTGATGCGCTGGGCATTGGGCACACTGCTCTGCGCAACGGATGCCGGCGGGCCTTCAATCATGCGCCGCAGCCGATCGAGCTGGATGCGCATGTCGAGTTCGGCGAGCAGCCGCCCAATCCCGACGAAAAACACGCGCAGCGACGCATTGGATACTTCGTACTCCACGCGATTCTGCACTACTGTGCGCGAACCGTCGCTAAACCAGCGCCAGAGTTCCTGGCCGCGCCAGAGCCCGCTGATCGTGAGCAGGATGTGGCCGGCGTCACGCTCGGCAACGCTATACTCGGCGCCGGCGAGCGCCAGCGACTTGAGCCGCATGCGGTGCAGGCTGCCGAGCGTCATCAGGTCGCCCTCCAGCGGCTCCAGAATCACGAGCGGCGAGCGCCATTGGTCGAGCAGTTCCGGTGTGGTCAGCCAGCGCTCAACGACATCCGGCGTGGTGTTGATCGAGACCCATTCTTCTTGTGTAATCATAGTAGCCTTGGCGTGGGGCCGACGTGGGTAGTGCGGCCTTTACGGTTCATTACGCTTCAATTGTTGCCCGATAATATTGCTCTACGCCTTTCTTGAGCAGCAGAGCGGGATAGCCGGTTACGGGCACGCCGAGCGGGCTGCCCAGGGCGTAGTCGGGGCCGATCGAGACAAGTTCGCCGAGCCGCAGCGGTTCGTAGGCCCGCGGTGCCTCGCCCGCAATCTCGGCGGCGACACTCTCGGCGATGTGGCTGCCCTGGCGCATCGCGTAACTGGCTGTGGTTGGCACGGTTGCGTCGGGGCCGTTCGCCGGATCAGGGATCATGGCACAATCGCCGAGCGCAAAAATGGCCGCCTGGCCTTCGACCCGCAGGTAGCGATCAACTTTCACCCGGCCGCTCTTGGCCACCGGCAAGCCCGAATCAGCGAGCAGCGCCGGGCCTTGAATGCCGGCCGCCCAGACGATTGTCGCCGCGCGCAAAATGCGTCCGTCGCTCACCCGCAAGCGGCGCGGCTCAACAGCCGTGACGCCGGTGTTGAGGTAGACGCTGACGCCGAGTTGATCGAGGCGGTTCAATGCCGCGCGTGAGGCCCACTCGCCGAACTCTTGAAAGATGCCGTCGGCGCGTTCGACTAGCGCAATGCGCGCTTCGCCGCGGGGCACACTAGCCTGTTCGCTCAGATCGTCGGCCCAGGCGGCGAGCTCGCCGGCAAACTGGCCACCGGTGTAGCCCGCGCCGACAATGGCTGTGGTGAGCAGAATGCGCCGCTCGGTCGGGTCGGTGGTTTTGCCGGCGGCAATGAACTGATCGATCAGGTGGTCGCGCAGGCGCAGCGCATCGGGATAGGTGCGGAGCGGCAGCGTATGTTCACGTGCGCCGGGAATGCTGTGATAGGCGGTTTCGGCGCCCAGCGCAATAATCAGCTTATCGTAGGGCACCGGGTCGCTGTCGGCGAGGGCGACGTGGCGCTCAGCGGCATCGATCCGGCTGGCTCGGCCCTGGACAACCCTAATCGCACGATCACGTAGGAGGCGTTTCAGATCGTAGATCGCCTCACGGCTATGCAGGCCGGCGCTGGCGGTGAGGTGCAGGAGTTGGACGAGTTGGTGGTAGGGAAACTGATCAAGCAGGGTGATGCTGACGTCGGAACGGCCACGCAGGAGCCGGTCGAGATCGAGGGCGGCGCGCAGGCCGGCATAACCGGCGCCGAGAATTAGGATTTTCATCGTTGGTGCTGTTTCTACTTGGATGCGAGGATTCAGGATTCAGGATTCAGGAGACGAGCGTTGCAGTGTTCCTCCTGACTCCTGACTCCTGGCTTTTGTCTTTCCAGCATACCACCAATTCGCTTGCCCGCAGAGCGAACAAAAGGCGACATGGTGAACTGTGCATTGGCACAGCGATCACCGTGTCGCCTCGGCGGATTTGTCATGGACATCGCCGTTCCCCGCTTCAGTGGCTCCTCAGCGTGGCTCAGTGTTCAATGAACCGCCGACCTCAGTGCCTCAGTGGCACATCAGCCTGCTCAGTGTTCAGTTCATTGGCGGCGGCGGCGTCTTGGCCGGCTTTTCCACCCACTCGTCCACCCTGGCGGCGGCGCGCTCGGTCCCATCGGCGGCACGCTCGGCGGTGCGCTCGACAGCGGTGCCGAACTCCTCAGCGGCGCGTGAGAGACGCTCGGAGAAGGCCCGTGCTCGCTCACCGATCCGCTCGGTACTGGGCATGCTGGGCATGCGCGGCGTGGTTGTCGTGCCGCTGAAGATGTCATCGACGACCCGCTCGGAGACGCCGGCGAGTTCGCGGGGCAGCGCCACAACGGCGCGGGCCAGTTCGGCCATCGCGCGGCGCACCCGACGGCGGGAGCCTTTAGGCAGCAGAATGAGTGGGGCAGAGGCAACCGTCAGGCCTAGGCGGGCCGCACCGCCCACAAAGGCGGCGCCGATTTCGAACAGGCCATCACGTTCGACGCGAGTTTCGTGGCTCATAAGAGTACTCCTGGTACGCTGTACGCGACAGCTTACGATGCGGACAGTTCGTCGTGCGGGGCATGGGGTGCCGTTGCGGCCGGCTTGTCACTCTCGGCGGCCCAATCCTCGATCGCCTCGCCGGCAATGTCGGCAAAGTCGCGTGGGAGGCTGGCAAAGGCGTGCATCAACTCTTCGGTGGCGTTGCGCAGATGGCCGCGGGTTTCCGGGGGCATCAAGGCAAAAGGCAGCGTAAAGACCGAGAAGCCCAGCCGCACCACACCGCCGCCGAACTCCATCGCTTGCTCCGCGAAGCTATCGCTGCGTCGGGTTGCGACGCTCCGCACACGCACCTCTCCTGAAGACTCAGACATAGGGAACCTCCTTGTAAACTACAGCGACCCAAAATAGCCGCCGACGAGAAATGCCGAAACAAACTGGATGAGTGCGACAAAGGGGTTGCTCGCCAGCAAGTAACGTACATAGTTCTTCTGGCTGGGATCCTGATAAAGCTTGATCTGATTATAGACCGGCGCTACCAGGGCCAGTAAGATGAACGCAGCAACCCAATATTGCCCCCACAAGATCGCCAGCACCATTAATAAAACTTCCGAGAGATTGATCACCAGATACGCAACGAGCAGCGTACGCTTGACCCCGATCGCCACCGCCAGTGATTGGAGGCCGTGCTGACGATCACCCTCGACACTCTTGATATCGTTGAGAAAGAGCAAACCGGCCGCGAGCGAGCCATTGATCCAGGCGATAATCACGCTCTCCCAGGTGAGCTGGGAAAAAATCACGTGGCCGGCGATCCAACTCATGCTCACATAACCCAACCCCACAGCGGGCGGACCAAGCCAGAAGTGTTTCTTCAGTTTGAGTGGCGGCGCACTATAGATCACCGAGAGCACAATGCCCAATGCTGCGAGCAGGACAATGAGCGGGTTGCCGAAGAGCAACGAGATGCCGATTGTCGCCGTGCCGAGGATGATCCAGTTAAACCGCGCTTCCTGGAGCGTCACCAACCCGGCTGGGATCGGCCGCTCCGGGTCGTTGATTGCATCCAGTTCATGATCGTAGTAGTCGTTAATGCTCTGGCTGAAACCGGTGCCCAGCGGCCCGGTCATCAGTGCGCCGAGCAGGGCTAAGGCCCAGTGGCGCGGATCGGCTATATTGAAGCCGAACATCCAACCCGACGCAATCGCGCCGCAAAGGCAGACGATCGCGGGCGAGATCCAGGTTACCGGGTCGGCCAGTTCAATATGGGCCCGAACTTTTTTTGCCAGGGGCACCTGCTGGTCTGTACTGGTTAGCATCGTCGCTCGCTCCGCCAGCGGGCCGGCGCCCTCTACTGCTTCACCGCCTGGTACAATACGTGGTCGTAGGCGGCAGTGGACGACACGTCGCCGAAGCCAATACTACGCAGCAACTCCGGATAGATCGCGTGATCTTTGAATTCCAACACCGAGAAGCCCATGCCCACGGCGCAGAGATAATGGGTCAGGTAATCGTAGTTCGGCTTGGCCGGATCGCTGATCACCATGTCGAGGATCAGTACCCGCCCGCCCGGTTCCAGCGCATCGTGGGCCTTCTGGAGCAGCATCGTGCAGAACTGCGGGTTCATCGGGTAGAGAATGCGCCCAAAGAAGACGGCATCGCCCTTGGGGTATGGCTCGCGGTACATATCAACCACCGTCGGTGTGATCCGCTCGCTAAGCCCGCGCGCGGCGACGTTCTCTTCCACCAACTCAACCGCACTCGGCAGGTTGATCAGCGTAACATTCAGCTCCGGGAAGCGTTCGCAGAGGATGGAGGCAATATCGCCGATCCCGCCGCCCACATCGATCAGCCGGTTCACTTCGTGCAACTGGGCGTAGTCGCGCAGCATTTTGATCGGGAAGTGCAGGTTACTGCGGTGGATCGTCTCGTAGAAGACGCTGTCTTCCCGCGTGCGCGGCGGGTGCGGGATCAGGCTGGTGAAGTCGGTCTTCCCGCGCACCACATCAGCCATATTGACATAATAATTCTCCACCAAGCTGGCGATGTAATCCACGAAGGGCACCATGGTCAGGTTGCGATGCGCGTCGGGGGCGGTAAAGAACTGCTCAGCGAAGTTGGTGAGCTGCCAGCCGCCGTCTACACCATGTGCAAGGCCGATCTGTTGCATTGTGACCAGGAACTTCTCCAGCCGGGCGGGTACGCTGTTCGTTGCCGTAGCCAGGTTGTCGAGGCTATGCGTGCCGGTGGCCATTGCATCGAAGAGGCCGAGATCGACGGCAGCCTTGATCACAAAAAAATCGACCGTGCCCTTGAATACCATATCGTAGGCGCGTTCGGAGCCGGCGAACAACTCGGCGTCGTTCGTGCTACAGCGGCAGCCCGGTGAACAGCGCAACGGCGCTTCGGTTGTTGATTCTGAACTTGGCGCAAGAGTTGTCATCGGTCTTCTTTCCAGTACAAGGCGTAGGCTTCAGGCTTCAGGCTTCAGGCTTCAGGAGGTTTAGGATGCTGCTTTACGTTTCAGACCCGACCCCTGCCGCCTGCGACCTGCCGCCTGCGACCTGCCGCCTAGCCCGATTCAGCAGTGGTTGGGCGAAGATCGGCAGGTAGCTAAACCACCAGGAGCTATAGCCGAGCCAGGCAAAAATGCGATGGATGCGGGCGCGGCGCGGGTTGCTGCCCAACGTTGGCCCCCAGCGGTGACCGGTGATCAGCGCCCCGACCATGCCAATCGTCGGCAGCGGGCCGCTGATCATGAAGTAGATCTTTAGCCAACGCGGCTGATGCTGCCCGCCGAAATCTTCCTCGCGGAAGAGCCGCCCTACGCCGACAACCGCGACCATCACGTTCATCAGCCAGTCGAAGCCATGGGCCAGATAGGCGAGCCGGGTGCGCAAGATTGCGCGCTCCGGGTTGTGCACTTGAGCTTCTTGGCGGCAGAGCCGCAAGACGGCGGTGTAGCATGCCAGGGCCACCCCACTCACCAGGGCCATCAAGTACAACATTTGTCGGTCAATGCGCTGTTGGTTCATGTTTTTGTATTATAGTACAAAACGTAGATATTTCAAACAAATTTCGGGTCAATCCATCCATAGGGGTACCACATCTGGGGCGCCGTACCATGTGCGTGGTGCGTTATAGAGTACGTGGCGGGCGCCGTCGATCACCAGGTTGTCGGCGCCGGCCAGGTAACAGGCCGAGGTTGGGATTACCCCATCGCCGTCTTGGTCGCCATTGCCGAACGAAACCTCGTACGAGCGCCAGGCGATCATCGCTTCGATCGCGCCGATCCGTCGCCCGCGCACACCGCGCCCGGCCACCGAGCGATAGTTGATGTGTGGGTAGTAAGCGCCGGGATAGCGTTCGTTCAGTATTCCGGCAAAGTTGGCCACCCAGACCTCGACGGTTGAATGCGCCGTGCCGAGGGTGATCAGGCTGCTCACGTAGCTCTGGCCGTTGTAGCGCACACCATCGAGCGGCTCGGCGGCAAGGTAGGCGCGCGCCAGCCGTCCGCCGGCGCTATGGCCGATCAGATCGACATCTGCGCTGCCGGTTTCGCTGCGCGCGATTTCGACGGTTTCCGCCAGCAGATTGAGCACCGGCGCAAAATCGGGATCGCGCAATGTCGCCCAGCGTGAACGGGCAACCTGGGTAATATAAACAATCCTGGAATACGGCGGCGCGGCGAGGATGCGGGCCATCCCGAGGTAATCTTCGGGGGATGAGAGCCAGCCCCCCAGAATAACAATTGGCCGGTTCATAGATGTTTTGGAGGCAATGCCCCGCACCCGCTCATGAAGAAAGGGTGCGGGGCTGAAGGCGACACAGCCGCCGCATTAATCCTTCTTCTCTGGCTCGTCGGCAGGCGGTACAACCGGCGGCGGCACGACCGGTGTTTCCATAACCGGCGGCACAACTGGCGGCGGTACAATCGGCGCAACGCTTAGTGGGCCACTATTGCTCTCGCCATTGGTCGTTACTTTGATGCGCCGAATGGGTTGCTGACTTCGCGTGGAGCCGGGCAGCGCATCGCCGGCGGCATCGGCCGCCTCGCGCCCAAGCCGGCCGAGTTCATCGGTCTGGAAGCGTAACCAGTAGCTGTAGAACTCCCAGACATCCTCGATCGTTTTGCGCGTCTGCTTGGTGAACGCCTCCAACCCTTCCGGCGGCAGAGCGCCGCGCGCATAAGCGCGGAATAGGTAGCCGATGGGTTGTACATAGCCTTCGGGGGTCGGCGTTCCGGTCAGGTTTGCCCCTGGAGTGACGCTACCAACGCCATAGCCGTCGCGCGGTAGAGTTGTCGGCGCACCCTGGGCACTGGAGTTGTTCGGATCGCGGCGGAAATCCAAGCCACTCGTCGAGCCGCCGCCGGTGCTGGCCGGGCGATAGGTGGGGGCCGGCTGTGGCGCACTCGGCGTACGGAGCGGTTCGGAAGCAGGCCGGGTTACGGGGGCCGGGCGGACTGGAGTGGCGGGCAACGTTGCCGTCATGCGCCGCGGACCGGCGCCTGGCCCGCTGAGCAACTGGCCGGCCACCGGATCATACACCGAACTGGGGCCATAACGCTTCGGTTCGTTGAAGTCGAGGCCGAGCCAACTGCGCACAAAGCCGGGCACCCAACCGGTACCTTGTTCGGCCATGCGCTGTCGGTCGCTACTGGAGCGATCATATGCGGGTGGGTCGTAATCGGAATTCAAGCCAAGCAGATTGCGCGCCCAGCGAGGCATCCAGCGAACGGTGGAGTTGCGATCATCAAAATTACTCATAGCCGATGTCCTTTATTCCGCTCAACTGCCGGCAGCGAAGGCGAACAGGCTTTTACGCTGACGCTGATGGGGCGCGAAGCAGAAATTGATCACTCGTTCGAGGTCGTCGTTCGGGTAACGCCGATCCAGCGTGCTGATCGAGTCGAGCACATAGGCCAGTTGCTCGCTCGCCATTGTCGGCGTGCAGCGCACCACGCTGCGGATGATCGTGCGCCGCAGGTGCATACTGTAGCGCAGGCTGGTGCCCGCGAGACGGCTCATCACGGCGTCGCGGATGTCGGCGTTGTCGCTGTGGCGCGTCAGCCAGCGGGCCAGCCCGAGGCGCTCGCTGCGATCCAGATAGAAGTTCACCAGGTCGGCCAGGGCGATGTCGCTCGTCACTGAGGTGACTTCGGCCCAGCGCTTGGCAAATGACTGTTTGTGGAAAGCCGCTAATTCGGCGAGTTGGCCGACGAGATTGGCGGCGGTATAGTACGGTTCGCGCTCGAAGGTGCGCTGCAACCCCGACTCGTGTTCGGCGAGCACGGCCACCGCCTCGCGCACCACGCCGTCCGATTCATCGTAGCCGCCGGCGCGCATATGCATTTCGTGGGCCAGTTCGTGCAGCGCAATGCCCACTGAGCCGTCTTCGTCCCAGCGCCCCAGGATGACATACGATCCGCTGTTGGGCGAGAAGCTGCCGCTATCATTCCACAGGCCGCTGACCCGCCCGCCGTCGAGGGCTTCGAAGGTTAGCCGCTGCTCCAAAATGCCCGGCACGAGCGCCGCACCCCACATCGCGCCGGCGAGACGGCGGACCTTGCGCGCAAGTTGGGCCGTGTTGTAGCGGTACTCACCTACCATCAGGTTCTGTTCAGGCGCCCGCTCGATATCGATTATCACTTGCTGGCCGCCGGATCGAAGCAGTAATTGCATAACCTTCACTCCACCCTAGCGTTACGAACAAAGGAACAAAGGAACAAAGGAACAAACTGCGGATCGTAGTCGGTAAACCGTCAATTTGTAGCGCCCCGTAAAAACAGCCGTAAAATCTGCACCACCTGTTCCGGTAGTTCAAACAGGATCAAATGGCCGCAGCGCGGTACTTCAAGAAAGACGCCATTCTGGGCATTTTGCATCAACTTGCGCCCGCCGGCCGGCCGCATAATTGGGTCGCCGGCGCCGGCCACCAACAGGGTCTGCTGTTCCAGCGCGCGCATCTGTTCCGGCACAGCTTCCAGGATCTCGCGCCGCGCCAGTTCCGCCGCCGACACGCGTACCGCTTCTGGATCGCAGCAGCGTAAACTGAGTGTGGCCAGCTTTACATCGCTTACCGGCGCGGTGTTGCGCGATAGCACGGCCAGGGCATAAATGTACGGGATCCACCAGAGGCCCCGGCGTTCAATTGGGCGCAAGACCCCGTTAAAAACGGTGTCGAGTAGCTTCGGCAGCAGCGCCGAGGCGGCCCGGCTGTAAGGCAACTGGCTAAAGTTAAAGAAGGCCAGCGAGCGCACGCGATCGGGGTGATCGTAGGCGTATTGCAGGGCAACGAAGGCGCCGAGCGAGAAGGCGGCGACGTGCTGGCTGGGCAGTTCGAGCGCATCGGCGAGCGCCGCGATATCGCCGCTGAAGCCGCTTACCGTATAGCCATGCCCCGGATCGCTGGCGGAGAAACCATGGCCCTTCAGATCGTAGGCGATGACCCGGTAGCCGGCCTGCGCCAGCGGATCAACAATATGATGCCACCAGTATGACGAGCAATCCCAGCCATGCACCAGGATCAATGGCTCACCGTTGCGCGGCCCGACATCCATATAGTGGTGGACAATGCCATTCAGGGTGATGAATTTGGCCCGCCCCATCAGGTGCTGTTCATGCTCCAGGCGCCGCCGTTCGCGCCCACTGAGTTTTCCCGCAAGTTTGGCGGCTACTTCAGCGCTATAGGTGGTGTATTTCTCGGTTGGCGCCGCCACAGCCGGGTGTACGCTGTGTTCCACCGCAGCATTCGTTTTTGTTGAATCAACCATCGCTCACCCTCTGCCTTCATTCAACCCATAGGCGCAATGTCTCGCCCTCAACGCGTGCGCGCAGGCGACCGCCTTCGATCAGGCCCGGCAGGAGCAGATGGCGGCGGATCTGGCCGAGACGCAACACAACTTCCTCGCTGGCTACCGCTACATCAAGCGCCTTGGGATCGAGGAACGGGATGGTAAGGCGCAACTCACGAGCATCGTGGTGCGGCGCCGGCGGTAGTTCGCTCAGCACTGCGCCGTCGCGGTAGAGCGCTGCCCCGCGTAACGCCCAATCGTCGGCGATGCCGGGCGTATGCGGCAACGCGCCGATACGCAGATGCGGGCGCACCGGGCTGGCCTCAGCCGAGAACTCATGACGCATGTCGAGGGTCACTTGGGCCGGATCGGCGGGCACAATAATCTCGTCGGCGGCAAGCCCGTACACGCCAAGCGTGGTGAGGGTTGTGCGCAGATGCGGGTAATGCAACTCTTCGGGCGTGGCAACGAAGCGCACGCGGGTGCCCATGCCGGCGTCGAGCGTGGCGCGCTGTTCTTCGAGCACGACGCGCAGATCTTGCAGCGGCGCAGTCGCCGTGGGCGGGATCAGCGCTGAAGGCACAATCGCCTGCTCTTGCGAACTGCGTGAACGCCCTGGACCGCGGTCGAGGCCGAAAACCAGGCGCGTAAGCCAGCGTAACGCATCCGGTAGCGTCAGTGCATTAACCAGCGCCGCTGGCGCCGGGCCATCAAGCACGAGCAAGTCGAACCGCCCGAGCTTGCGGGCGCGTTCGGCCACCAGCAATGCACCGACGGCGTCCATGCCGGGAAAGGCCGGCAGTTCGTCGCTGCCGATATCACGCAGGCGTGCGGCGAGGCCGCTCCGGAAGGTAGGCCGGATCTGATCCCAGCGTCCGCTCAGTTCATCGACCGGAGCGATCTCGATTGCGGCGAGATTCGGTTCGAGTTCGAGCGGGCGCGAACTCAGGCTCTGGCCAAGCAGGGCGCCTAGTAGGTGCGCAGGCCCGCTTGAGGCCAGCAGAACGCGACTTCCGCGCCGCGCCGCGTGAAAAGCGGTCGCGAGGGCGGCAGCGCTCTGGGATACCTGGTTGTAGGCCGAAAAGATCAGAATACGCATATGTTTGAGAAGTCAGGATTTAGGATGCTGCCTCCTGAGTCCTGAATCCTGAATCCTGACTACTGGCTCAGGCTGCCTCGACCTGCATCTCATTGGGTTGCTCAGCGTATCCAGGCTTACGCGCCGCGCTGGATTCATAGAATTCCAGGCGCAACACACCGTCTTCGTAGCGGTTACCGCCGAGGGTACATTCGTAGAGAATCCGCGGCAGCGAGATGGTGCGCTGGATGCGCCCCACCACCAGGTTCAGATCCGGCCCGCTGCGGCTAATCGCCAATTCCTCGTCGGCGCTAATGAACGGCAGGCGCAGACACAAATCAAACTGGCCGGGCGCATTGTCGTCGTTCCACTGTTCCAACCAGATCGGTCGTTCTTCGTAGAGCATGGCGCCGGGGTTCGTCTCGCCGAAGGTCGCCCGCCCGACAGCTTCGAGCGCAGCCACACCAATCGGTTCGCCTTCCTGAAGCACGGTGCGGAAGATCGGCGTCGGGTGGAAACTGGCGTCGATCTCTTCGAGGTAGCCGCGCTGCAAGCTGACCCAGTAATCGAAGTAGGGCCCAAGATCGGCGCGCCGGGGTAGGATCTTGTTCACCATGATTGCGTCGAGTTGCAGGCCGTAGAGGTTCAGGAAGGTATAGGCGCGGCGCGTCTCCAGCAGCGGCAACTTCTCCGGGTTCAGCACCAGGCGCACCGAAATCTCATCGCTCATCAGGAAGTTGGCGAGCTGATCCATGCGTTCCAGCAAGTTGCTGACTTCATCGAAGAAGCTGTCGTTGGGCAGATCGCGGCGAAACGGCCGGGCGACATTGGCCAGGCCGCGATAGACGCGGAAGAACTTCTTGCCGGCATCGCCGCCGATAATCAGTTCGGGGTAGGCCAGCAGGCGCAGCGTATTGCCAGTGGGCGCCGTATCGAGTACAACCGCGTCCCAACGCCCGCTCTGGGCCTCGTCCATCACCCGCTGCAGCGCCAGAATCTCATCGAGCCCAGGCTGATTGGCCAGTTCCGCTGATGTCGAGCGATCAACGCCGCGCTGTGAGTAGGTGCTGGCGACAAACTGCTGGAAACCGCCGAGGTTCTGCCGCCATTCGTAGATCGTGTCGATCTCCAGCCCATACAGATTGGGCGCGATTGGCGTCGGACGATCACGGCTGATTGGCGTGCCGAGGGCATCGGCCAGGGAATGAGCCGGGTCGCTGGAGAGCACGAGCGTCCGTTGGCCGGCCCGCGCGAGGAGCGTGGCCGTGGCCGCGGAGATCGTCGTTTTGCCCGTCCCGCCTTTCCCGGAGTAGATGATGACTCTGGTCATAGGGTGCTGCTTCTGGCCGAAGCCGTTAGGATCGTTGGGCCGAAGCGCGCTTCGGCCTTACAGGCGTTGTACACTAGTCCTCGTGATGCACGCCGTTGCCGTTGTTGCTGACGGGCAGGGCGCGTGGTTCGAGCGCGTTGTTACCATTCCGGCCCAACGAGATGCGGCGTACCGGGTTGCGCGCGGGCGGCTCGGCCGGCGGTTCGGGCGTTACCGGCGCCTCGTCCGGCGGTTCAACCCGGCGGATGCTCAGGCTCCGCCGAACCGGTTGCTGCGGCGCTGCGGCCTGCGGCTCGGCGGCTGCGGCCGAGGCGTTGCGCTCGACAGGGACGCTAGCCGCCGGTGGGCGCTGGCGGGCGGTTGCCACGTTGATCCGGCGCTGCTCCTGCTGGTTGTTCGCTTCCTCTTCAAGCGGTTCACTGAACCGCACAGCAGCGCGCACAACCGGCGCCACCGGCGCCAACGGGCCGCCCTGGGCTTCCTGCTGAGTAGCAGCAGCATAGAGGCCGCGCATTGCAGTGCGCCGTACCTGCGGGTTTTGCATGCCACCGACAAGCTCACCCGCGCCGCTTACCATCTCGTTGGCGCGGCCCAACAAGCGGGCCAGTTTACGCGGCGCCTCAAGCATCAGCCGCAGCGAGCGACTGACCTCGTACATATTCGGCTGCTCAGGCATGCTCGGCATCTGGCCACCGGCGTTAAAGCCGGGCGGCGGGCCGGCTGGAATACCGGGCGTGGCCCCACCGGGGCGCTGATTCTCATAGGAGGCGATCAAGTCGCTCGGGCTGAGCGGCGCTTGCATCGCTGCGCCGGCTTCAGTGCCATTCGCCTGCCACCAGCGGCGTCGCTGCACTGAGGGTTGCGCAACCGCTTCGGTTGGCGTGTCCGGCATGAAGGGCGGTTCAGGATCGACGTTGAAGAACGACGCTTGTGGTGCGTGTTCAACGGCGGGGAATTGCTCGGCAAAGGCTGCAACCAGGGCTGCATCGGTGACGCCGGCAAGCACCTGATCACCGACCCAGGCAACCATGCGGGCCATAATTGCCACATCGTCGGCAGGCATATAATCGAGGGTATTGACCAAGACACGCTCGCCGCTGCCCGGATCGACCGCTGAACCACCGACGGCGATCCGTCGCTGACGCGGCGCAACCGGCGGCAGGCGCAGGGCCAGCAGCACCCGCCCATGGAAAGGGTCCCACGTCTGATGTTCAACCACATCAACATCATTCCAGAGGAAACCATCGACACTGTCGCTAAAAAAACCACGCGCCCAGGTAATCAGGCGCTGGTCGGTGAGGGCGACAAAATCGTTGAGCGAGAGGCCGCCGACGCGGCGGCGGTTCTCATCGAGCAGGACGCCGTCGAAGAGCGCGAGCAGCACCTCGTCTTCCGCGATCACGCCGCGGTGGCGCAGTTCGTCGGCGCTCGCCGGGCTGACGTTGACTCCGAGATAAGGTTGGATGCTCATAAACGTTCCTTCGTCTGATCGGGCTCGGCGTCCCCTGAACCGCTTCCGGCGCGGGCTGGGGCAGCAGGACGACTGTAAGTTGACGGTACACCAGCGCTGCGGCGGCGCAGCGGGATCTCGCGACGGTCGGGCGGCGGGGCGGCAGTGCGGCGCGGCGCAACCTCGGGTGGGCTAACCGGCGTAGCTGCGGCTGGTGGCGGCGCTGGTTGTCCACGCCGGCGCAGGGGAATCTCGTGATAACTTGGTTCCGGTGCCGGGGGTGGCGCGGCGACAGGTTCAGATGCGCCCCACTCGGCTTGGGCTTGCGGCGCCTGGGGTTGCATCGGCGCACCGGGTTGGCCAACCTGGCGATTTAGGAAGGTCATCGCCATCTGTTGGGCCATCGGGTTGCTGGCCACGTTTTGCACCAGGTCGTTGACGGCGCGGACTGTTTCGGTGAATTCGCGCAGACTGCTACTGCTCAAATCGAAGGGCAGGTCGGCCTCGCGGATCGACCGGCGCAACGTATCCCAGGCCGAACGCGCCAGGCGCCCGGCGGCATAGATCTGGCCGGGCGGCAACGCAGGATCGTGCTGGAATTGCGGGCCGGGCGCAAGCGTCTGCGTCTGGGCATTGCCGGGCCAGCGGTAGGGCGCCTCACCGGGGCGCAAACCATCGACGTGGCCGTAGATCTGCATACCGAGGACGGTCGCGATCTCGGGGCCAGCGGCGCGGGCGCTCATTCCGGCGGCAGTCAGTTCGCGCGCAGTGTTCGCCGCAGTCTGGATCAGCGTCAGTGCTGCCTGCAACGAGCCAATCGGCACGAGCGTAAATGTGAAGCGCTGCTCCGCTTCGTCAGGGGCGCTAAAAGCCAGGCCGATCTGCGCATGCAGCGGATCGAGACCGAACCCATCGAGTTCGCTCAATTCGGCGAGCGGAAAGGCATAACAAAGATGTTTTCCATAGTCACGCGCCCAGAGCACCACCCGTAGGTTCGTTACCAAACAATAGTCGTGCAGTGTCGGCCCGCTTAGGCGTTGGCCCTGCTCGTCGAGCAGAACGCCATCGACAGCAACCAGCACTTGCTCGTCAGAGTCGAGCAAACCCAGGGCCTCAAGTTCATTGAGGTGCGCTGGAACGACCGTGTGGCTATGATAGAGCAGATTGATCATCGGTACTTAACTACCTAAGGGAAGGGGCGTGTAGCACAAGGAAATCCCGTAGCTCACGCCCGCACCCATTGCCGACTTACCGATTGAAGCGCGACTGAATGCGCTTCGGGCGGAAGCCGCCGTTGGCCGACGTGCTGGCGAAACCTTCACCGCTGCCGCTGCGGGCGAGGCCCGGGTACGCGTTACGGTTGATGTTCAACACTGCGTCCTGCGTAGCCTGGAGTGCATTGGCGACCCACTGCCAGTGACCCTGGAACATGATGTCGCCAATCTGGGCGACCTGGGCTGATGACTCTGCGAACCAACCTCGATTAACGGCCATGAGCACACCTCCTGTGTACATCGGACAGATTATAGGCTCCGGGTGGTGTCCCCGGTCAACCTCGCAAAAAGGACGCACCCAAATCAGTGCGTCGGGACAGCCGCATAAAACGGCACGATCAGCCAGTCGCCTTCCATTTCGGCCTGGCCCGCTTCCTGGCCGGCAAGGCTGGTCGGCAGGGTTAGGATGCGGCGGAAGTCGCCGATCTGGACGACGAGTTCATCGCCGTTCTGGAACAGGTCGAGCTGGCTAACGTCGGCAAAAGGCAGCTTGATCTTCACCCGGTAACTGCCGTCTTGGAGTTTGGAAATATCGAGCGGCGACTCATTGTAGAGCACTGCCGTTGGGTCGGTATCGCCATAAATATCGATGCCCATCTGGCGCAACTTCGCAATCCCGACGACTTCTTCAGCGTAATAGGGCACATGCTTGATCGGGAGCGGGTTGAAGCCGTGCTCCACCTCTTGCAGGTAGCGCTGCTGAATGGTTTTCCAATGGTTGAGGTAACCACTGTCCTGATCGACGGGTAGGATTTTATTTACCACCACCGTATCGACCGTCAGGCCATACATCGAGAGGTACGTGAGGGCGCGCTGGCTCTCTTTGATCACCATCTTCTCGGGGTTCATCACCAACCGGATCGACGTCTCCTGCGGGTTGGCCAGCGTTGCCGTAATGCCCTCCATCTGGCGGAACATCTCATCGACGGCCTCGTAGACCTCGGGCGGGGCGACCATCTTATTCAGGCCGGGGGTGATTTTGCTCATCGGGCGCAAGAGCGGCTTGATCAAGAAGCGCTCGGCGCTGCGCAACATCGCGATTGCCCACTTGAATGTTTCCGGGGCCGAGAGCAGCCGGAGCGTCTCGCCGGTAGGCGCACAATCGATAATCAGCAGGTCGTAATCGCCGCGATCTTTGTGATGCTTGATCCGGATTAGCGGGAAGGCCTCTTCCATGCCCGGAAGAATGCTCATCTCATCGGCGAGAATGCCCTGAACGCCTTGCTCGGCCATGAGCTGCGAGAAGTGCTCGCGCACAATGCCCCAGTTGTTCTCGATGTCGTGGTAGATGCTCACCTCAAGGGCATGCAAATACGGGGTGATCGCAACTGGTTCCGGGCCAAGCGGCCCTTCCAGATCGAACGAGTCGGCGAGCGAGTGGGCCGGGTCAGTGCTCATCACAAGGGTGCGTAGGCCCATATCGGCGGCGCGCACAGCGGTAGCAGCTGCGACGCTCGTCTTGCCTACGCCGCCTTTTCCCGTAAAGATCAGAGTACGCATTTTAGTAGCCTTCTAAGCGGGAGAACATCCAGAACAGTGGAACGGGCTTACATCCGAGGCAGCATCGCCATTCAACAATGCCTTTGATGACTGGTTTGCATTTGTAACGAAGGTCCAAGTCGTAGTTTTTGCTTAAATGCCAAAAACGATGTAAGGACGGTCGAAACAATGCGCTACTGGATGTACGGCAATAGTACCACGAACCCTGCGGCGTGTCAACGAAAATTGCGCATATGTATCACTGCTGTGCGCTGGTCGTATCCCGCGCCGATGGCGTCAATGCGTCCCAATCAGAAATTATCTTATAGCGCCGGCCTGCGTTGCTTTGCTGCGTTGTGCAAAAGGAGTGCACTATAATCGCTACTTTGGGCACGGCCTTCGTTCAGGCGCAACAGCCGAATTACCCGTGAGCGCGTTGTATGATTTGTCATCTTGAACGCCGAGCGAATGCTTCGGCTGGGCATGTTTGCTGGGTTTCTAAACTGACCGGTAAGAAAAGTTGGTGCAATGCATATTGACAAATACTGTGCAATAGGTTATATTCTTACTGACCGGTAAGAAAGAAGGTTGCTAATGTTGTTGAATGAAACCGAGCGCACCAGGGTAACGGTGCAACGCATCCTCGCCGCAGCGCGGGAATTGTTTATGCAGCACGGCTATCGTGCAGTGTCGATCAGCGACATTGTGAAGGCGGCCGGAATCACCAGGCCGACGCTCTATTATCACTTTGCCGATAAAGAGGCGCTTTATGCAGCCATGGCGTTGCAGGTTATCGATGAGATGAATGCCGATATGGAAGCGCTGGTGCTGGCCCATCCCACAACTCAGGAGCGGTTGCTCGCAATTGCGCAGATGGTTTTTGCAATGCCCGACGGCGATACCCGCCTCATGCGCCATCAGATCTTTGAGCATCTCGGCGAGGCCAATCGCGCCCGTGTGGCGCAGGCTTTCTGGCAGGGCTTCTTTCAGCCCTTCACTTCAGTCATGTCGGCCGGTGTCGCCCAGAGCGATTTGCGGGGCAATCCATTTGAACTGGCCATGCTGTTCTCGTCGATGATCGAGGGTTCACGGGAGTGGGCCATCGATAGTAGCCATGCTCACGCCGAGCGGCCGCCGTTGCCCGCTGTGCCGCTGATTACACCCGAACGTGTTGTCGATCTCTTCTTGCATGGTGTTGGCTACCGCGACGAAGGCTAACCCTGTTCGGCTTTGGTCGTTAGTCATTGGTCGTCTGATTAGCGTAGCATTTACTGAAAGAACAGTATTCGTATGTCCACCATTACTCAACCCAAACGCCGCCGCTTCAATGGCCCTGCGCTGCGTATTGTTATTGCCGTTGTCCTGATTGTGCTCGCAGCGGGTACATTCGCCTTTCAGCAGTTTTCCGCCCGTCCCGTCGATCCATTGCAGGGCGCGGTTACGGCGCCGGTTGCCCCAGCAACCCTGACGCTCGGTATTACCGCTACCGGCGCTGTTGAGCCGCAGGTGAGCGCCGAGCTTGCCCTCTCCGGCGCCAGCGGGCGGGTGAGCGAACTGCTTGTCGCTACCGGCGACCGGGTGGCGCAAGATGCCGCCCTGCTTGTGCTCGATACGCGCCAGCTTGCCGCCGAGCTCGTTGCCGCCGAAGCGGCTGTGGCTGTGGCCGAAGCAGACCTGCTCGCGCTCCAAGAGGGTGCTACAGTCGACGAGATCGCTGCCGCGCAGGCCCAGGTGGCCGCCGCCCAGGGTAGCCTCGTGCAGACCCGGGCCGGGGTTACTTCTGCCGATGTCGCTGCCGCGCGGGCCGGCCTTGAAGAGGCCCGCGCGGCCCTTGCCGTCGTGGAGGCCGGTCCGCGTAACGATGCGCGCACCCGTGCTCAAACCACACTCGATCAGGCCCAGGCGAACCTCGAACGTCAACGTAGCGCGCTTAGCGCCGCCAAGCTCAACGCCGATACGGTTGTCGAGCAACAGGCTAATGCCGTTCGTGCCGCGCAGGACGCCTACTCGGCGGCCTACTGGGATTATGAGCATGTCAAGGCCTACGGCACCGACCCGCGCACGCGCCGTTCGCTCTCCGACATCGAGGCGCGCGATTACGCCAATAGCCTGTCCGCTGCCGAGCGCAATCTGGCCGATGCCGAGCGCGCGCTTGGCCAGGCCCGTATCGACGCCGAAACTGCCCGTCAGAATGAAGCTACCGGCCTTGCCGATGCTGAGGCGCAAGTTGCCCGCGCCCAGGCCGAACTTGATACGCTGCTCGTTGGCGCCGATATTGATGAGTTGGCCGCTGCACGTGCCCGTGTCGCCCGCGCCCAGGCCGAACTCGCCCGTGTCACCGGCAGCCAGCAAACCGGCGCAGTCGCCGCCCAGCAGGGTAACCTCGCCGTCGCGCAGGCCCAACTTGATCAGCTTCGCGCCGACCCGCGTGCCAGCGATCTGGCCCGTGCCGAGGCCCGTCTTGCTCAGGCGCAGGCGCAGACGGAGCAGGTGCGCGTGCGCATCGCCGATGCGACCCTGCGCGCACCGTTCGCCGGCGCAATTGCCGCCGTCAATGTCGCTCCCGGTGAGATTGTCGGCGCCCAGGATCTGCCGATCACCCTGATCGACGATAGCCGCTATCTGGTGAAGGTAACGGTAGACGAAGTTGATATCGCTCGGGTGCGGGTCGGTCAGCCGGTTGATGTGCTGATCGATGCCCTTGGCGGCGTGTCGCTCACCGGTACGGTGCAAAATATCGCCGCCCGCCCGCAGCCCGAAAGCGCCGTAACCGCCTATCAAGTCACGGTTGCGATTGATTCGGCAACCGACAACCTGATGCCGGGTATGACGGCCACGGCCACGATTGTGGCTGACCGCCGCACCGATGTGCTCAGCGTTCCGGCCGGCGCACTCCGCGCGGAAGAAGGCCGTACGCTGGTCGATGTGGTTACTACGGCGCCCGATGGTACGCGCACGCTCGACCCGCGTGAGGTGGAAGTCGGATTGCGCGTCGGCGCCCAGGTCGAGATCGTCAGTGGTCTGAGCGCCGGTGAAGAAGTGGTGGTGCGGTAGGGGCGCGTCGCGACGTTACACGCAATTAGTGAAGGAATGCGAAATTATGCCAATTCTACACGCCAACGACCTGGTCGTTCGCATGGAACATATCACCAAGCGTTTCGAGAGTGGCGATGGCCCGCTGTTGGCCCTGGACGATGTCTCGCTCAATGTCCATCGCGGCGAGATGGTGGCGATCATGGGGCCGTCGGGCAGTGGCAAAAGTACCCTACTGACGATGCTTGGCCTGCTCGATCAGCCCACCAGCGGGCGCTACCTGCTCGACGATCGTGAGGTGAGCGGCCTGAGTCGGAAGGAACTGGCTCATGTGCGCAATGAGAAGCTCGGCTTTGTGTTTCAGAGCTTCAACCTGCTGCCACGGCTCAGCGCCCAGAAAAACGTCGAACTGCCGATGGTCTATGGTCGGGTGCCGGCCCGCGAGCGTGAACAGCGCGCCCGCGCCGCACTTGAGTCGTTGGGCCTCGGCGCCAAGCTGAACAACCGTCCGACGACGCTTTCGGGTGGCCAGAAGCAGCGTGTGGCAATTGCGCGCGCGATTGTCCACCAGCCGGCGATCATCCTCGCCGACGAGCCGACCGGCGCTCTCGACACGCGCACCGGCGCCGAGGTAATGCAGATCTTCCGTACGCTCAACCGCGAACAGGGCCTCACGATCGTTGTCGTCACCCACGACCCCGAGATTGGGCGCCAGATGGATCGCGTGATTGGCCTGCGCGACGGCGCATTGGCGCCCAATATCTTGCAGGAATACTACGGCGTCGAACAATACGCGCGCTCGGAGCGCGAGCAAGTTGCCGCCTAAGACAGTTTGACAGTCCTCAGTTCATGAGGATACGGGGACATGGTGACACGGGAACGAAGGACAAAAGACCCACACTGTTCGCCTGATTTACCGCGTTGTCGCCTTACGTTCGATCGTTCTTACGCAGGCATCAAGTATTAGGTATTTATGTTCATTGAACAAATCATGATGGCCCTGGATAGCCTCCGGGCCAACAAATTCCGCTCACTACTCACCATGCTGGGCATTATCATCGGCGCAGGGACGCTGGTGGCGGTGCTTTCACTGGGCAACGCGCTCCAGAGCAGCGTGTTCGAGCAGTTTATCGATCTTGGTACGCGCCGGGTGGCTGTGCTTCCCGGCGATCCCAACGCCAAAGGCGCCCGCGATGTGCCCGGTTATGGCTTGCTCTCGGTGCGTGATTACGAGGCGCTGGAAGGCTTGGTGAATAGCCGGCCCGATATCTTCGGCACAATTGCGCCGGAAATTACTGTCGGCACCGATATTCGCGCCGGTACCGTAGCCGTACGCACGACGCTGGTCGGCACGAACGCCGATTTCCAACAGGTGCAGGTAGTGCCGGTCGATTATGGTCGCTTTCTTACCGCCGCCGACGAGGCCGAGTCGGCGCGGGTTGGCGTGCTCGGCGCGCTCGTGGCCGAAGATCTGTTCGGGACGGAACCGGCCGAACTTGAAGCGGCGCTCGGGCGCACAATTGAAGTGAATGGCCAGCCGATCACGGTGATTGGCATTCTCGGCGGCGCCGGCGGCCCCTTCTCGCTCGACGAGCGCGTCTTTACGCCGGTGAGCACCGCCCGGTTGCGCCTGATCGGCAATCTTGATCTGCCTGGGCGCGGCCTGCAAATGAATTCGATCTTGTTGGGGTTACGCAGCGAGCAAGATGCTGGTCAGGCCGAAACGCTCATTCGCGACACCCTGCGCGCCTCGCGTGATGTGGAAGCGACGGCGATCGACGACTTTCGGCTCAACCTGCCGACGCAGGCGCTCGACGTGCTGGCCGGCATCAATGGCGCGGTGACGGGCTTTATTGCGCTGGTAGCCGGAATCAGCCTGCTCGTCGGCGGAATCGGAATTATGAACATTATGCTCGTGGCCGTTACCGAGCGTACCCGTGAGATCGGCGTGCGCAAGGCCCTCGGCGCCACCGATGGTGATGTGCTCGGCCAGTTCGTAATCGAGTCGCTGGCGATCAGTCTGGTCGGCAGTATCATTGGCGTAGTCGGCGCCGTGGCACTAGTGCTACTGATCGGCGCAGTGGCCGGGATCGCCGCGCCTGTCTCCTGGGTCGCTGTCGTGCTGGCGATCGGCTTCGCCGTGGCAATCGGCCTCGGTTTCGGCTTCTACCCGGCCCGCCGCGCGGCGCTGCTTGCCCCCATTGAAGCGCTACGTTATGAGTGATGATTTACCGTTTTACATGGACGCGGGTGGCGTTATCTCGCAATCCGATGTGTGCCAATACAACGATCACGCCCTCACTCCATCACTCGCTCAGTGATCGCCCGTACGCCCTCGATCGTCGGTGGTTCGCTCACGCCGCTGATGATTTCCCACTCCTCCACGTGGGTCGCCGTCGCCCCTGGCTCCAACTGTTCCAGGGGCGCGAGGGTTTCAAGTTCCAAGTTTGTGTGATCAAAATAGGCTTCGAGGTTGCAACCGTCGTCGGGA
>JBBRUG010000002.1:0-66504 GCA_038247995.1 Chloroflexales bacterium
CAGGCGTGCTGGCCGATATTATAGCCACAGCGCGGGAGATGTAAGGTGAGCAACCCAATCGACCCGACCGTCCCCCTCGTTGATCTGCATCGCCACCTGGACGGCAACGTGCGCCTGGAGACAGTGCTCGATATTGGGCGCGCCCATAAGATCGCGCTGCCTGCCGACACTGTCGAAGGTTTGCGCCCCTACGGCCAGGTGCAGAGTGCTGTGCCTTCGCTGATGAATTTTATCGCCAAGTTTGATCTGCTCAAACTGGCTTTTGTCGATGCCGATGCAATTGAGCGCAGCGCCACTGAGAATATCGAAGATGCTTACTAACGAGGGGATCGCCTACATTGAATTGCGCATGAGCCCGGCCTTGATGGGCGAGCGTTACGGCATCTCGCCCCACGTGATGATGGGCGCGATCTGCCGCGGCGTGCAGGCGGGCATGGCGCGCTGGCCGGTACAAGCAAAGGTGATCGGGATCATGTCGCGCCATCTCGGCGAGGCGATCTGCCGGCAGGAATTGGATGCAGCAATCGACCATATGCATGCCGGCGTAGTGGCGATTGATCTCGCCGGCGACGAGGCAAATTTTCCCGGCCAGCGTTTTGTGCGCCATTTTGAGCGCGCCCGTGCCGCTGGCCTACGGATCACTGTCCACGCCGGCGAAGCCGACGGCGCCGCCAGTGTGCGCCAGGCGATCGAAGCACTCGGCGCCGAGCGGATCGGCCATGGCATTCGGGCAATTGAAGACCCGGCCGTGATGCAGTTAATCGCCGAGCGCGGGATCGCCCTGGAAGTCTGTCCCACCAGTAACCTTCAGACTAGTACCGTCACCAGTTATGCCGCTCACCCACTGCCCGCTCTCTTGCGCGCCGGCCTCTGCGTTACGCTCAACAGCGACGATCCTGGTATCAGCGCGATCGACCTGCCGCATGAGTATCGCATTGCCCGCGACAAGCTCGGCCTCAGCGCCGCTGAATTGCGCCGGGTTCAGCTTAATGGCTTGCAAGCAGCATTCCTGAGCGCTGCGGAACGGGATCGGCTGATGGGACAGGGGGACAAGGGGCCAAGTTCTGAGGATTGAGTGTTCGCAGTTCGCAGTCTGACAGTTCGCAGTCTGACAGTTCGCAGTCTGACAGTTCGCAGTCTGACAGTTCGCAGTCTGACAGTTCACAGTCTGACAGTTCACAGTCTGACAGTTCGCAGTCTGACAGTTCACAGTCTGACAGTTCACAGTTCACGGTTCCCTGGTTCCTTGGTTCCCTGGTTCCTTGGTTCTCAATGTATGGTGTACTCACCCCCCAAACAAACAAATCTGATTGTATCCGGCATCAGTCTGCTCTTGATTGTGGCGGCGCTGGCACTCGGCGTTTGGCACGCGAGCCGCTTTGTTGCATACAACAGCGTTGCGCTGGCCTATCGCGGCCCGCTCGACGGCCAGGAAGGCACATTGCTTCACGAGGCACGGCTGATCTTACGCGGCGAGCCGCTCTACCAGCCGTTGCAACTCGATCGCGTGGTGGGCGCGCCGTATCCGCCCGTCCACGCCTACACCTTGGCTGCCGTCGAGCGCCTGCTCCATGGCCCAACCCCGCCCGCCAATGTCGATACGGGCCACCTCTGGTTTGGCGGTCGCCTGATTTCGCTAGCTGGGATCACTGGAGCGGCGTTGATCGCGGGCTTGATCGTCTGGCGCGTCGGCGGGAATGTGAGCGCCGCTCTGCTCACGAGCCTGGCCTTTCTTGCCACGCCGCCCGCACAGCTCTGGGCTACGCGGATCAAGCCCGACCCGTTGGCGCTGCTCTTCACCACCAGCGGCTTGTTGTTGGCGGCGATTGCCTTTACCAGCAGCATCCGGCGCCGGCGTATCTTCCTGATTTGGGCGGCGCTGCTTTTTGCCCTGGCCTACTTCACCAAACAAACTCAGATTGCCGCGCCGCTTGCTGTGGGTTTTGCGCTGCTGTTCGCCCCGCTGCCAGCCGGTGAACGTGCGCTTCCGCCAGGGTGGGTACGCCGCCAATTCGCCCTACGGCCTGGGCTGATCGCCTTCAGCCTGACCTACCTCGTGGCTGTGGGTGCGAGTTGGTTGGCGCTAGACATAATCACCAATGGTCAATTTACGTTCCACGTCTGGGGGTTGCATCCTCCCGAGTGGTGGATCTTCGGGCGCTTCCTGCGTTATGCGGCACTTCTGCTACCCGGTTGGCCGTTGATGCTGCTGGTGCTCTGCGGCGGCGGTTTGCTGGTCGTACGCATGCGCGGGCGTGCTCCCGACCCAGCGCTGACAATGGCGCTCGCCTATGCCGCCCTGGGTAGCGCCACGCTGATCGGTGCCGGCACAATCGGGTCGCACCATAATCATCTGTTGGAGCCCTACCTTGCGCTGGCTATCGGCGGCGGCGCGGCTGCCGGTCGGATGCTCGGCATGGCCCGTTTCGGTAGCGGCGCAGCGCGGGTCGTGCTGCCGGTGCTTGCCGCAGGCCTGCTTGTGCTCCAAGGTTGGAGTTTCATTCAGCGCCCGGCTTGGTACGGCGGCGAATTTGATCTGAGCCAGCCAAATTGGGAGCGCTTTGTAACGCTGATCCGTAGCCAGCCCGGCGAAGTGCTCAGCGACGATGTGGGCCTGTTGTTGCTTGCCGGCAAAACGCCGCGCTACGACGATCCGCCGACGATGGGGCCGGCGGCGCGCAGCGATCTTTGGGATCAGTCCGGCCTGTTGCGTGAGATCGAAGCACAACGTTTCGACCTGGTTTTGCTCCACTTCGACGCCACGCGCCAGGAGATCGACTCCTATGGGCGCTGGTCGCCTGAATTTATTGCCGCTCTGCGCGCTAACTATCGCCTGTTGTACCGCGATCTGTATTTTTCATATGTACCGGCGGAAACGCCTGAGACACAATGAAAAATCGCCCTTTGTCCCTTTGTCCCCTTGCCCGCTCCCCATGCCCTATGGTACAGTTGTGCCGGAATTCGTACGCTCAGAAAGGGGCGGCCGATGACGGCACCAGACGAGCAGAGTGGTCGCGTGACACCGGCAATTGAAGATTACTTGAAGGCGATCTACGCCCTGCAACAGCAAGGCGGTGTGGTGAGCACCTCAATGCTGGGCGAACAGCGCGGCTTCAAGCCTGGCTCGGTAACGGGGATGATCAAAAAGCTGGCCGAGATGAACCTTGTCCAGCACACACCGTATCAGGGCGTCCAGCTTACATCGGCCGGCGAGCGGATCGCTCTGGAGGTGATCCGCCATCATCGCTTGCTCGAACTTTACCTGGTTGAGGCGTTGGGCTACAGCTGGGATGAGGTTCACGAGGAGGCCGAGAAACTCGAACACCATATCAGCGAAAAGCTCGAAGCACGCATTGCGGCGCGCCTGGGCCATCCCGACGTTGATCCGCATGGCGACCCGATCCCGACCCTTGAAGGCCACCTGCCGGTGACGGCGGATCTACGGCTTGGCGATCTACCTGCCGGCATGGCGGCGCGGATCTTGCGCGTACGTGATCAGGGCGCCGAGCGCCTGCGTTACCTGGCCGACCTGGGCTTGACCCCCGGTGCAACTGTTGAAGTAACCGCGTGCGCCCCCTTCGATGGCCCAGTATCCGTGCGCATCGGCGGTGCGATTCACGCCCTCGATCGGCGTATGGCGCGTACGATTGAAGTCGAGGGTCTCGAAGGATAAAAAAGCTGTGGAAACGCCGAGCGCTTCCACAGCTTTCTGATGCAGACGTGCTTACTCGTCTGCCACGACCGGCTCGACAACAATTGCCCCGATTGTTTTCCACTCACCATAATTGCCGGCCAGATCCACACTCTGGACGCGAACATGGTAGTGTCCGGCCTCTAACGGTGGGGTCTTCACCACCGGTTCGGCACTAAACCACTCCGAATTACCATGTAGCTCCGGCCCAACATAGACCCGATAGCCTTTGGTTCCCGCTAGATTGTCTTGTACCGGTTGCCATTGCACAACGGCAATTGAACCCGCAGGCAAGGTCTGATTAGGGATGACGTTCGGCGCCGGCGGTGCTGTGACGTCGTAGCCAAGCGGCCCGTAGGTTGCAACCGTTTGTTTGCCGTCCGGCCCCCACACGCGCACATGGAGTGTGTGCATCCCCTCCCCGGCGCTACTCAGCAGCGCATACCCATCTACGACCTGGGGGAACATTGGTGCGTCGGCGGCCGGATCGGCATTCCAGCTTTGGCTTAATCCGCCACCCGACCAGGTACTTGTAAAGTCAACCCGCTGGTCGCTGTTATACCAGCTTGCCGGCTCTGTTGTACTGCTGAAGCTGATTTGAGGCGGTTGGATCGACATGGCCGTCACAACCGTGCCGCCGTGTTGGTTGCAGCCGCCGACTTCGGGCAGATTATACCCCTCAGCAAAGTTCAGCGCCACCGATTGCTTCTGGCTCCAGCCGTCGCGCGCGGCGGTGTAGGCTGTAAAGTGCAGGTGCGGTACGCCCGGCGATCCACGATCACCAGCAAAGCCGAGCGTTTCCCCGGCCTCAAAATAGCGCCCGCGCTGCGTCGTGACGGCGCTCTGCAGGTGCGTATACATCGTGAAAAAGCGATCACCATGGTACAGAATCAGCGTTCCGCTGCGCGCCTCCCAGTTATGCACCTCGCCGCCGGCTGCCGCACGCACCGGCGCACCATACGTCGGGCCGTCAACCTGGGCGAGATCAAGCGAGTAGCGATCCCACGCATTATGAGTGCCGCATGCATAACCTTGAATGATTTTCCAGGCATCACCGGGCGGGGTCGGGAGAATGAGTTGCGGGGCGGCGCGAACAGGATCTGGGCTGGCGAACAGAGCCAGCAGTGTCAGCAGTGCGCAGACGAGGGATGTAATGTGGAGACGTTTGGTGTAGGCGCAGCTGCCAGCGTGAGTCGAGCGCAGACTCGGCAAGCACAACCTCCTGGTTTTTGATCGCACGCAGATCATGCTGGCGCAGTCGGGGCGCGCAGCGTGTGGGGTGAGCCGCCTGGCTCTTGAGCTGATCGCGGCTGCTTGGCCGCATGCTCGTTTGGGTTCGTCGTGCGTCGTTCTGAATAATCACCGAATTGTCGCCAAGGACATGCCACTAACGAACATGGATAGCAGCGACGAAGAAGATAGCATACCCTGGCAATCTGGTCAAATTCATGTTAAGGAAATAAACCAAGGCGTAAGGTGATCCGGCAGTAGAACCACTAAATTGCGCCACACTTCTGGTAGAGCTGAAGTGGTATGATACGGTCTCATGGAACCAATTGTGATTTTGATGATTGGCGCTGCCGACACCGGACGGGCGCCGATGGCTGCGGCAATGCTCCGCCGGCTTGCCGTACGCAATGGCCGGACATGGCAGGTCGAGTCGGCGGGAGTTGTCGGTCATGATGGTGCGCCGCCTCAGCCCGAAACACGCGATGCGCTGGCAACCCTTAATCTTGATCTAAGCCGGCATGTTGCGCGCTCGCTTACTGATCAATTGTGTGCTGAAGCGCAGCTTCTGATTGCCGTCGATAGCGGCATTGCCCGCGTGCTGCGCGCCCGTTACCCCAACGCTCCAATTGCTACGCTGGGCGAACTTGCCGCGAGCCGCCGCGATATTCCCGACCCGTTTCGTATGCAAGTCGGCGCCTGGGTCTACTACGCCCGCGAGATGGAACAGATGCTGATCCATGGCTTCGAGCGCATCGTTGCACTTGTAGATCCGAGTGCGCCACCAACGCTACCGGCAGCGCCAAGCGCGCCCGAACCGCCGCCGGCCCCGGTTGCCCGCACAGCGGCGCCGTTGGATGTGGAACGTGCCGCAGCTCTTGATCGGTGTACCCGCTTGCTCGCCCTGCTCAGCGAGATGCCCGACGTGATTGATCAGGCTGCCGCCCGCGAACGGCTCACTGCCGACCTGGTGCAGATCGCCGCTCGGCCGCTCTCGCCCGCCGATCTGGTTGCCGCCTATGTAGCGCTGCTCCAGGTGCGGCTCAACGCCAACGCCGAACTGCCGCTCGCCCTGCTGCATCCGGCGCTCGAACGCCTGCGCACTCCTATCGATCAGGCCGCCCTCGCCGCCCTCGCCGAATCGTAAGGGCGGCCCCGCAGGGCCGCCCAGTTGAGACATGGGGCAAACACGTAAGGCAGACCCATGGGGCAGATACACGGGGCAGACCCATGGGTCTGCCCGTACGATCTGCGATCTGCCTGCTGCCTAGCACTTACTCATCAGCGGCAGAAAGAGCGTGTGCTCGCCTTGCTGCTGCGGCTCGGCCTGAAGTTGGAGCGCTGCCGTGTCGGTCCAGTTGATCGGTGTCTCCGCCCCGTTGAGGATGCCGAGCGGCGTGAATTCGCCGGGCGTCATGCCAGGGAAGATCGTGCCCAGGTTGCCATTGCCAAGCCGCCGGGTGAGCAGTTCGCTCAACACAACCCGGTAATCAGTGGTGATTTTGAGATCCTGCCCCTTGTCGAGATCGGCCAGCCCCGGCCAGTTCCCATAGAGCTTGCCGCCACGCACGTGGCTTCCCCCAAGCACCATCATTACATTGCCGTGGCCATGATCGGTGCCGTTGCTCGCGTTGCGGCCCAGGCGTCGGCCGAATTCGCTCATTACGACCACAGTCAATCGATTGTGGAAGCGGTTCATATCTTCGAAGAAGGCGCTCAGTCCTTGCGAGAGCGTCCCCAACCGATCCGGCAGGTAGCCCCGCCCGTCGTTGCCGGCCTGGTTCTCATGGGTGTCCCAGCCGCCGAAATCAATTGTTGCTACCTGTAGGCCCATGTCAAGCTTCGCCGTCTGCGCTACGGTCTTCAATGAGTCGCCGAATGATCCGTTCGGGTAGGCGGCGCTGCCTTCCGGTACGTAGTTGCCGGGGTTGCGCTCGCGGATCGCCTCGATCGTCTCCAGCGTGCGTTTGCCCGCTCGGTCGAGCGGAGTATTGCTACTGCCGGGGTAAAATGCGTCAATCGCCTGCAGCATCTGCCAATCTTCTTCCGCCCGGTTGTAGCGCCAGTTGCTGGTCAGCCCGAATTCGCGCGGCGAACGCATTGCTACGGCGCCATTGTAGTTCAGCAGCGAGGCCGGCACCGCGCTACCTGCCGCAACCACCGGCAGCATTGCGTCGGTGGAGCCGATCGTCTGGAGGTGCCGGGTGATCCAGCCGCTGCCGGTGTTCTTCTGGCCCGGTGTGCCGCGCTCCATGTAGTCCATCGCGTCGAAATGGCTGCGCGTGTCGTCGGTCAGGCCGCAGGCATGAACCATCGCCAGGTGCCCGCCGCGATACAGATCGGCCAGTCCGCCCATGGTGTGGTTCAGGCCGAACAGGCTGCTGCTGCCATACGTATCGTTCTGCGGCGCAATCTCGATTGGCCGGTAGTCGCCGCTTGTCGGCAGGGCTAACCCTTCGCGCTCCATGCGGTAGATCGGGTCTGAGTACGGCGCCAGTAGGGTTAGGCCGTCGCAGCCGCCGCGCAAAAAGACCAGGACGAAGATCTCATTCGTAGGGGCGGCCTGCGCCGTACGCGGGTTCGCGAAAACCATCTGGCTGACTTTTGCCGTCGCCATCGCCGCAATCGCGGCACTGCATCCCATCAGAAATTCTCGTCGTGAATAGCTCACGAGGTAGCTCCTTTAGTAAAGTTTTAGCTTAGGTTAGTGTGGGGCAACCAGCGTGTCTGCCGCGAGCGGGTTGGGGCAGACCTACGTGTCTGCCCTGCCGCCTGCCGCGATCCGCCTGCCGCGAGCGGGTTGGGGCAGACCTACGTGTCTGCCCTGCCGCCGGTAATCAGCGCAAATTAAACTCCGGCGTTGCCGCGATCAACTGTACCAACGCCCGGATGCGATCCTCCAAGGCTTTTGGATCACCATAGTCGGGAGCCAGATTCTCGACCCGCCCACGGTCGTTGGTCCGCGTCTTCAGTTGCGGCGGCTCATTCGGATTCATGCCCTGGGCCAGGAAATTCACCAGTGCTTGCCGCACTGCCGGCGCGACGTTGTAGCCACAAAGTCGGCTCAGCCAGAAATCTACGACGGCATAACAGCTCACGCCGGTCGGCGTCTGTGCGACAACATCAACCCGTATATTGCCGCCCCAACTCTGGGTGAGGTTGTAGGGTAGACTCCAGCGGGTCAACATGCCGTTCGTGTTGGCCCAGTAGTCGGCATTGTCTGGGTGCCCGGTGGGCGGCTCCCAGCCGAACAGGCGCTGGCCGGTTGTATCGACCTGGAAGAGCAGGCCACCCCAGTAACCGCCCTGATTGGTGTTGCCGTCGATGGCTGCGACATCGGTGGGGAGCACGGCGCCCGTGGCGCGCAGATAGGCCCAGATCGCCTCTAGTGGGCGCTTGACTTTCCCGCCGAAGCTGCTACGGGATTCTGTAGAGAGCAAAATGCTGCGTAATACCAGTTCGATCTGATTCGGCGCCTCGCGGTTGGCCATCCAAACTTCTGTCGCCGCGTCGAGCAGTTCATCCGACGGCGTATCGCTCACGAAGCGTCGGCAAAGTTTACGCACCACGTGGCGCGCCGTGCCCGGGTGGTAGGCCACTCGATCGATAACTGCGTAACCTTCCTCAACGGGATTGGCGCGGATTTCAATCAAATCACTGTTTGTCCGCGCTAGAACTCTCTTTAGCCCCCCCTGATGCCAACTATTGTTGTAGAAGAAGCTGCCGTCGTTCGGGTCGGTGGCCCCGTGGTTGCCGTTGGCGATCGTCCAGCCGGTTAGCGCAAACGAGGCGTTGTACACGTCGTCGTCAATATAGCCGCGGGCGAAGGTTTCATCGCCGTAGGTCGTCGTGCCGATATTCTCCCATTCGTCATAGAACTTAAAGTAGTTATCGGAACCGAGGGTGTGCAGTTCAAACAGCTCGCGGGCGAAGTTCTCATTGCCGCCTTCGCCGCCGGCCACCCGGTTCGAGACGTTGTTCAGGTAGTACATCATCCCCACGCTCTGGGCCACATCCACCAGGAAGTTGCGGAAGTTGCCCAAGGCGTGGGTGCGGATCAGCCGGTCGTACGCCGGCCAAGTGGCAAGCACGTTGTCGCTTACATTCGGGTTCACATTGAAGTGGTTGTGCCAGAAGTCGGTTAAAACTTCAAACAGTTGGCGCCGGCTGTAGAGCGCCCGGATCCATGTGGCAACCTTCACTTCGTCCGTCGGGCGGCGGCGCTCGGCGAAGTTCATTTGTGCGCGCGAACGCACCAGGTTGATCCAGAGCGCCTGGCTCAACTCCTTGTGGGTGCCTGGTGCGAGTACGTACGTCAGTGGCCGAACCTCGCTCACGTCGTTGTAGCGAATCTTCAGCCCCGTGTTCGCCAATACCTCGTTACAGGCGCTGTCGTCGAGGCTCTGCGGGTTTAGCTGCTGCGCAATCCAGCGCTCGTAGCGCTCGGTCTCAGTACCGCCAAGAGCGCGAAATTCGGCCACTGCCGTCGGGCTTGGCCCAAAGGAGAGCCGGTGCATGGCCACAATCTCGGGGCTGGCCGCAGGGAGGATCACGCAAGCGGCTTCGACCATTTGTGGCTCGGGGCCGACCGCTGCCGTTGTCGCTGTTGCCGCGACAGCGGCCATTGCGGCACTGCTCCCCAAAAATTGGCGTCGCGAGAGGGTCATAAAAACGTCACTCCTCGAATATCGTGGTTTTTTAGTTACGACAAAAGTATAAATTTTATTAACACGTTCGCGCAATCACCACATGGTCCTGCCGAGCTATACCGCCAACGGTGACCATGCGTACCATTGCTTTGCGGATTCAGGAGCCGGCTCCGCACGCCGTCATACGGGCCGACCCACGTGTCTGCCCCGGGCCGCCCCGCCAGCGCCCCCGTACGGGCGCCCCTCGTGGTCGCCCAGGGTTGCCCCTCGCGAAGCCTGTTTGGATGCACAAAATACAAAAGTACACCAACCATAGCGCACAAGAGACAGCAAAACCGTGAGCATACTACAGTTAATCGTAGGTATAACGTACCCCTCCCCCCCCTGTCTATAGTCCTGCTACTATTCATTGACGCAGCGCCAGCGCGTCGTGTACAATAGAATGTATCAACCGCAACGGAAAGCCAGATCCTGATGTCATCCGAATGTAATCTCAAAGGCTTGTTTCAATGAAGCGCTACAGTATATAGTAATTAGAAAGGGTAATCGTACCTTCGTTTGTGTTGTTTTCGGTTCGTAGAAAGGGGTTCTCAATGGAGCGGATCATCATTCGAGACCATATTATCATCCCCCCTTTTGCTGAGCCGGCCCGCGATCTGCGCCTCCTCAACAAACCCCTTTGGCTTCTCCAGCGTGATTTGCTCAAAATCCACTGCAAAGGCAGTACTGAGATCGAGTCAATTGACGAAATCTATAGCGCAGCAATGGATCGCGAGCGCGAACTCCTCGTTCATCGCGATAACCTCTTTTTTAATGCGCCTCTGATCGAGGCGTTTATTAGCGCAGCTCGGGCCAGCGGTCGCCCATGTCAGATTGCATTTCGTGCCGGTGACCCGGTGACCAGGCGCGGCGGCGATCCGTCCATCGAGCGTCATGCACTCCAACTCAGCCAGGGTTTCACTCGCTACGACGGTGTCGAACGTATTCTCGACGGCACTGTGGGCGAAGACGCTGTGTATGTCGCCGACATGTACTATTTTCCGGCCGGCCGCCGCGATGATCCTGTGCCTCTGGTCATTGATACTCAGAGCCACGAGATGGGCTATTATCACATTCCCAGCTATATGGCCAGCCAGGGCGACTTGACCTTTCAAATCCCGATCCGGGCGTTTCTTTCGATTGAGAGCTGGCTGCACGTTTTTATGGCCAATATCATCATGGGCGTCTTCTCGTGGGCTGCCACCGAGGATACGCGCATGACCAAGGCGCGCCTCAAAAATATTCTGCATTGGAATGCCGAAGATTGGGAAGTCTTTCCCAGCAAGATCGCCTTTTCGGCCAAAGCGATCTGGGAACGGATCAACCCCTTTGAGGAGCAGTGGCGCAATCATTTCTATGCCTCACGTGCGATGGTGAAAGTAGGCCAACGCTGCTCAATTGATCCCACCGCGATTATTCACGGCCCAACGGTAATCGGCGATGATGTGAATATTGGGCCGGGCGTGGTGATCTCCAACAGTCTGATCGGCAATAATGTCACTATTATGCAGGGTTCGCAGATAATGCTCAGCGTCGTGAGCGACCGGTGCTACCTGCCCTTCAATGGCGGCCTCTTCATGACGAGCCTCATGGAGAATACGATGGTCGCCCAGAATTCGACGCTGCAACTCTGTGTGCTGGGCCGTAACACCTTTGTCGGCGCCAACAATGTTTTTACGGACTTTAACTTGCAGGGCGAGCCGATCAAGATCATTCATCACGGTCGCCCGGTGGCAATCAATTTGCCGGTGCTCGGTTCGGCAGTTGGCCATAACTGCAAGATCGGTAGCGGCTTTGTGGTCTATCCTGGTCGCATGATCGAATCAAATACTGTTATAATCTTTGATAATGAGCGCAATCTGATCCGCAAGACGGTGCCGGGCCACGATCTTGATGATGTCGATGAGGCTACCGGCGAGCCGCGCCGGATCGTCTACCACTGGCCCAACGTCTACTCTGACCCTTCGCTGCCTAACGATGACGCTGCCTCGATCGAGGCCAGTGTCGCCGGCGGATCAACTTACACGAACGGACATAGTTCGCAACCTGCTGTTCGGGCCACGTCGAGCGACGCGCCAACTGCACACATCGCAACTACGCGAGGAGGATAGATCGGTGAGCAAAGAGCGTATCCTGGTCGTTGAAGACCAGCCCGACATTTCAAGCCTGTTAAAGATCTATTTCACCTCACAAGGATATGAGGTTTTTACGGCAATGCGTGGCCAGCAGGCCCTGGACATCTGCACCAAAACGCCGCCGAACCTGGCCTTGCTCGATGTGAACCTGCCCGACATGGAAGGCTACGATATCGGCAAGGCGTTGCGCGCCAGTCCACGCACGCGTCACATTCCGATCATCTTTCTAACGGCGCGTGGCGAGCGTCGCGACCGCCTGATCGGCCTTGGCGAAGTGCAGGCCCAGTATTACATTGTGAAGCCCTTCGATATCGAAGAGGTTCACACGATCGTTAAGAATCAGCTTGATGAAGCCCGGCGGAAGAACCAACTTCATCCGGTGACCAACTTGCCCACCGCCGACTTGATTAACGATCAGTTGCGCATGCTGCTTGCGACACAAGGCTGGGCAATGGCGTTGCTCCATATCAATGGCTTTGAGCTGTTCACCCAGAGTTATGGCGCAGTGGTCGGCGAAGATGTGCTGAAGTTTTCCTCACTCTTGCTGAACGAAGTGGTCAATGAGCTTGGCAGCAGCGAAGATTTTGTCGGCCAGATGGTGGTTGGCCCCGACTTTGTTATAACCTCGACGCCGGAACGGATTAAGGCTATTTGTGAACGCCTGATTACCCGTTTTGATGCGGAGATCGGCTTGCACTACAACTATAAGCATCGTAAGCAGGGCTACATTGAGGTTGCCGACGATAACGGTGTGATGCGTCAGGTACAGCTCATGTCGATCTCGATTGGTGTGCTCACCAGTCAAGATGGCCCCTTCTACGATATCCGCGAACTAAGCGAGACGGCTGAAGAGACGCGCCAGCGGGCGCTTCAGCACGCACGCGATCAGGGGCGTAAGAGTTGGGTGGCCACTGGTCGGAGTCGTTAACTGCGCGTCCGCGTAGCTCAGGCAGGAGGGGGTGCATGTCCTGTGCCCCTTTCTGCCTTCTTCGATCTCGTTTATCGATTTCAGTGCGTTCGGCAACGAAACCCCCATGCACGCCAGAATATGGTTTCAAACACGTTTATAACGAGTGTGTCATTACACGACGTAGCCCCCACGTAAGATGTGCCTGCGGAATGCCCGCGACCGGTACCGAGGTTCCATGGACGCGATGATCGCCTCGACCCCGATTTATGGTTGGGAACTCCTCGCCCAACTTGCCCAATACGGCCAGCAAGAGCGGATTGTTGTTGATCCTGCTGAATATGCGCGTACCCTGGCTGAAGTGCTGGGGCGCTATCTGCCTGATGCCGGCCGGCTAGAGTTGCTTGAGGATACGCTGCCGCTCGCGGCGGCGGCATGGGGCGATCCTGTCGCTGACCTGACGCCGCTGACGCTACGCGCCGATGCCACTGCGATCGGTCGATTATCTCTCGGCGGCGCTGGAGCCGCAGCGCTCGAACCACATTTTGCTACGGCCCTTGCCGCGCAGTTGAGCCTGTTGCTGTTGAACCGTCAGCGCGCCGAGGCCGCCGAGCGCACCCAGGCGTTGCAGGCGCTGGTCGCGCATAGCCTGGAACAGGTGGGTGTGCTTGATACACGCACGCTGATGAGCGCGGCGCTCACCAAGGCGCTGGCTGTTTTGGGTGTGGGCGGAGCAGCAATCTATGGTCGGGAGAGCGCCGAAACGCCCCTGAGTTTGACTGCTCAGACCGCGGCGGGTTTCGCTTTTACCCCACAGGCGCTCGACGCCGATCATATTGTGGTTCGGGCGCTGGAAACTTCCGCTCCGGTAGAAGGGCGGTTGCTGCCCGCAGTGCGGCGGCGCAGCGCGAATGGGAGCAGCATTGCGCGTGAGGCGCTGGCCATTCCTTTGCCGGCTCAGGAGCAGCAAGCGAGTGTGCTGGTGATCGTGCCTGAAGCCGATCAGGCGCTTCGGCCAAGCCAACGCCGTCTGGCCCAGGACTTTGCCGCGCAAGTGATGCTTCTGCTGCGTAATGCACGCCTGTTCAGTCAGCAACAGCAGCGTGCGCGCGAACTGTTTGTCCTTTATGAAAATAGCCAAGCGATCAATTCGGCGGCGCAGATCGAGAGTATGCTCAATCGCGCGGCGGAAAATATTGCGCTGGCCCTTGCCGCCGACTACTGCGCCGTCTTGCTGATCGACCCCCACGCATCCGATGTGTTGCGCAGTGTCGCCACCTATAACGAAACCCATCGCCAGAACGCGCAAGCAACCAGTGACGAGTTGGTACTTACCGATTCGGCGGCGCTGCTCGCTCAGGCGGCGCGTGGTGAGGCGATCCAGTTTGAACATTTGGCGACAAGTGCGCCGCAGCAACCACTGGCCGCTGCGCTCTATGCCGATGGCTGTGCGGCTGCACTGGTTGTGCCGATGCGCGGTAAAGATCAGGTGATCGGTTTGCTGGTGGTGGGCTATGCGCGTGATCACTATGCCGCAAGCCAGACGGAGCGCAACCTGGCGCAGGTGCTGGCCGTTCAAGTGACAACCGCTGTTGAAACGCGCCGTCTGGCGTTGGCCGAACAGCAACGCGCTGCCGAACTGGAGTTGCTGCAACAGATTAGTCAGAATCTCAATGCAGAACTCTCGCTCGATGAAACCTACGAAGCGATCCTTGAAGGTGTGCAAGCACTGATGAAGTTCAGCGGTGCGCGGATTATGCGCTACACACCGCGGCTCCGCACAATGCAGGCTGTTGCGGCGTGCGGCCTTTTGAACGGTGCCGGAACGCCCGGCGACGCGCTGAGCCTCTGGCTGGTACGGCATCAGCGCCCGCTGCGCTTGCCTGATCTCCAGCAGTCGCCGGCCGATCTTGCCGGCCTTACCCCGCCGGCGCTCGCCGACACTAAAGCGCCGCGGGCATACATCGGTGTGCCGATGCGGGTTGGCGATGAGTTGATTGGCGCGCTGGAGTTGTTTAGCAGCCGAGTAAATGCATTTAGCGCCGACGATGAGCGGCTGCTGAGTATTATTGCCGGACTCTCGGTGCAGGCGATTACAAATGCCAGTCGTTATGAACAAGCCGACAGCAGCTTGCGGACGCGGGTTGAGCAATTGCGTGCGCTCCAGCGGGTCAGCAGCCAGTTGGCGATCACATTGAACCAGGATGAGATCCTGGCTTATGTGTTGGAACAGGCTCTGCGTGCCACCGGCGCAACCCAAGGTTTGATCGCGTTGCGCGTGGCCCAGGAAGAACGCCACGAAGGTCATTTGCCCGGTGAACTCGCGCGCCGCGCACTCGTTTCGAGCGCCAGCGATGATCCGGCCGACTATTTGATTGTTGAACTGGTTGGTTACCCTGAGCCTGCGCGCAGCAAGTTGCTGCACGCGCATCTCGGTGAAGGTGTAACTACTGCGCAGCGTGCGTTGCAACGCCGCGAACCTGAACTGAGCGATACGCTCACGGTTGCCGAACGCCGTGCTCTGCGTAGCGACGAGGCTGCAAGCGCGCTCGCCGCCCCGATCTTCTACCAGGCTGGCGTGGCGGGCGTGTTGTTGCTGCTCGCACCATTGCCGCACGCCTTCGACCACGACGCAATTGAGTTTTTGCGGGCGCTGACCCACCAGGCCGCAGTGGGGATCGGCAATGCCCAGCGCTACGCCGACCTTGAACATCTCTCGCGGATGCTCCAGCGTCGTGCCGATATTCTGAATGATGTGCTCGAAATCGGGCAAGCCCTGCGTGCCGATCGCTCATTGGCCAACTTGTTGGAGCAGGTTGGCTATAGCGCAATGGAGTCGGCCGATTTCCGCACGATCCTGTTCCTGCTCACCGATGCCGACGCGCCGGATCTGTTGCGGCCCCATGCTGCGGCCGGCATTCCGCTCAACGAACTGGATGAAATGGCGGAACATCCGCTGGCAGCGGATCTGGCAGTGCGTTATCTTGATTCGCAGTATCGGATTGGGCGCAGCTATTTTGTGCCGGTTGAGGCAGCGCAGTCGTTCGAGCGTGAGTTTGATACGACCATTTTTACCTATAGCTCGTTTGATGATGCTCGCACGCCCGATGAGTGGCAACACGGTGATCGACTCTGTGTGCCGTTGTACTCGACCGAGGGCAATATGCTCGGCGTGATGGTGGTGAGCGACCCGCTCGATCGGCGGCGACCGACTGCACGCAGCGTCGAGCCGCTGGAGATTTTCGCCGATCAAGCTGCGATTGCGATCGAGAACCACTTACTCTTCGACGATGCGCACGCACGCGCCGAACAGCAGGGTGCGCTCTTCCGCGTCGGCACGGCGGCTACCTCAACTACGGATATTGACTCGCTGCTCGAAGGCGTGTATCAGGAGATCGTGGCTTACCTCGGCACACCGAGCTACTTCTACGTTGCCAACTACCTGCCCGAGCGCGAGCAGGTACGCTTCGAGTTGTTTATGCGGCAGGGCGAGGTGGTTGCCGCGAATCATAAGGCGCTGGCGCCGAAGGCCGGCCTGACTGCGCAGATTCTCGATACCGGGCGTTATCTGCTGGTGAGCGATCTGGCGACTCAACCCGAGTTGCCCGAACGAAGCGTCACCCAATTCGACGATGCGCCTGATGTCCGCTCATGGCTGGGTGTGCCGCTGATCAGTCAGGGGCATACCATTGGTGTGTTGAGCGTCCAAGATTATGCGCCCAATGCCTTCTCTGAGCGTGATCTCCAATTCTTCACTACGCTAGCGAGCCAGTTGGCGATCGCGCTCGAAAATGCACGCCTCTTCAACGAACGCGAGCGCCGCATCGCCGAGCTGAATGTGATCAACCGGATCGGCCAGGTCACGGCTTCGACGCTCGATCTGCAAGTTATGCTGAGCCAGGTCTATGCCCAGTTGGCGGCGTTCCTCAGCCTGGATTCCTTCTTTATTTTTGTCTATCAGGCCGAAACGAACGACATCACGCTCTCGCTCCAAGTGGATGAGGGCGTCGAGCAGTTTGAGGCAAATGAACGTACGCCCGGGCCGGGCAGCCTCACCGCCCAGATCATTGCGACGCGCCAGCCGTTACATTTTCATGATTTGCGGATCGAAGCGGAACAGCGCGGCTTCGAGCCAGTGACGTTCGGGAGCGAGCGTGCATCAGCGTCCTGGCTTGGGGTGCCGCTACTCGTGGGCGACGGCATGGTAGTCGGCGTGATCGCCGTGATGAACTATACTCCCGATATGTACGGCGAGCGTGAGCAGTCGTTTATGACTACCGTGGCCAATCAGCTTGCACTTGGTGTGCAAAATGCGCGCTTGTTGGCGCGCGCACAGGCTCAGGTCGATCAGTTGGCGTTGCTTAACCGGGTGGCTTTCCTGGCCAATACCTCAACCGAGACCAAGCAGATTTATCAAGTGATCGTCGATGCGATGTATGCGGCGACGGGCGTTGATCAGGCGCGCCTGGTGATCTATGATCGGGCTCGCGATGTGGCGCCTGCGGTGGCTGAAGCTGTGCCGAGTGGGGTGCTTGATACAATTGTTGTGCCGCTCGCGGATAGCCCCTCGGTGGAATGGCTGGATGCGCAACGGACACCGCTCGTGGCCGAGGACGCGCAGCGCGATGCGCGCTTTGTACGCTCGCACGAGGCCTTCAGTGCGCTCGGTATTCGTTCGATCGCGTTGGTACCGCTGATCGTGGATGAGGTTGTGATTGGCGCTGTGGGCCTGGATTTTGTCGGACGGACTGGGGGGTTTAGCGCTCAGGCAATCGAATTGTGCCAGACAATTGCTAACCAGACCTCCACGGCTATCGCTCGATCGCAGAACTTTGCGCGGGCACAGGCCAACGCCGATCAGATTCAGGTGCGGTTTAGCCAACTCTCGACATTGCTTGATGCCGCACGCATCCTGAGTTCGCTGCTGCGACCGCAGGAAGTGCTCGATAAGCTCATGGAGTTGGTGAGTCGCCAGCTCAGCGTTACCACTGTGGCGCTCTGGACGATCACCGAAGATAAAATGCTCACCCCGGCGGCGCTGAGCGGTATTCCGAGTGACCAGGGTCGTACAATGCGGGTGCCGGTGGGCCAGGGTCTAACTGGGCGGGTAGCCGCCCAGGGCACGCCGCTGGTAATTGATGACGTCAACGCCGCCGGCGGTTCACTCTACCCCAGCTACCAGCGTGACAATAACCTGCTCTCGTTTATGGGCGTGCCGGTGGTCTACCGTGAACGCACAATCGGTGTGCTGAGCGTGATGACCGACTACCCGCGTGCGTTTACCGACGACGAAATGCTGTTGCTGGTAGGTCTGGCCGACCAGGCGGCAACCGCGTTGGAGAATGCGCGTCTGTTCGAAGAACGCGAACGGCGGATCAACGAGTTGCAGACGTTCAACCGGATCAGCCAAGCGGTAAATGCCACCCTTGATCAGGCAACGCTACTCGAAACGCTCCACGCCGCGATTGGTGAAGTACTCAATGTCAGCACGTCCGGCATTGCGATCTATGACGAAGCCAGTGATCTGCTTACGTACCTTGTGGCATATGATCAAGGGCAGCCGATTACGCTCGAGCCGATTCGGGTCGGCAATGGTACCAGTGGCTGGGCCGTGCGCAACCGGCAGACCTTGTTGATCAACAGCGCCGCGGAGGCGCGGAGCCTGGGCCTGGATGTTAATAACCGTACCGGCCGGATTGGTGCAATTGATCAGGAAGAGCAATCGTACCTGGTGACGCCGATTATTTTCGGGAACCGCGTGTTGGGCGTGATCAATGTTCAGAGTTACGAACTACACGCCTTCGATGAGAACGACCTGCGTTTTGTAACGACTGTAGCGAACCAGGCCGCCGTGGCGCTGAATAACGCGGTGCTTTTTAGTGAGACGCGCCAGAACGCTGCCGAGATGACAACGCTCTTTGAGGTGACGCAGAACCTCTCGGGTACGTTGGATCCGATCGAGACGCAGCACCTCGTCGCCGATGCGGCATTGCGCCTGATCGGCGCTGAGTTCTGCGTTGTGGTCAGTCTTGATCGCTATGGACGCTTTGATCGGCAGGTGATCTGTGATCGAAACGGCTTCCGCGAGGATCTGGCCCTGGAACTTCGCGTCGATGGTATGACAACCCAGTTGCTCGAAACCGATCAGCCGGTAGTGATTCCCGACCTGCTGCAACATACGCAGGTGAACCCTCAGGTGTTAGCATTAGGTGTGCGGAGTGTCTTAGGCATTGTAATCGGCTCGCTCGACGAAAAGTTGGGTGCGCTCTGGATTGGCGCCTCGCAACCCTACGAGTGGAGCGATCACGAGACGGCCCTGCTGCGCATTCTGGCCAATCAGGCCAGCCAGGCGCTGAAGAGCGCGCAACTCTTTCAGTTGGAGCAGCAGCGGCGGCGCCTGGCCGATACGCTGCGCGATGTGGCGCGCTCGTTTACCAGTGCGCTGGCGCTACGCGAGATTCAGACGCTCATTCTTGATCAGTTGGCGCGGGTTGTCGATTATGATAGCGCCGCAGTATTATTGCGCGACGAAGGCTACGGGCACTTGCAAATTACTGAGGCGCGCGGTCTGGACACGGCCGCGATCCGCGACACCGACTTTGAAGTCGATCACAATGGCCTTTTCGAGACAATGGCGATCGAACGGCGTCCGGTGTTGATCGAAGACACTGCGCTGGACGCCCGCTTCACACCGCTGCAACGGCTCGGTTGGCAGGCGCGTTCGTGGATCGGTGCACCGCTGCTGGTCGACAATGAGCTGGTCGGGATTCTGACGATTGGTGCCAGTACGCCCGGCGCTTACGATCCCGAGGCGGTAGAGGTGACCTTCGCCCTGGCCTCGCAGGCCAGCCAGGCGATCCAGAATGCACGGCTCTTCGACCAGATCAGTAATCTGGCAGCTGATCTGGAGCGGCGGGTTAGCGAACGCACCGCCGAGCTCGAACAGGCGACGCGCCAGCTTTCGGAAGAAAAAGATCGCCTCGAAGCGGTTCATACGATCACGTTGGAGTTGACGACACAACTCGACCTTTACCTGATCATTAGCCGGGCGTTGGAGCTGATCTCGCGCAACGTCGGTGTGAGCCGCGGCTCGATTATGCTGCGTGATACGGAGCGGGGCGATCTGATCGTGCGGGCTGTACTGTACGACCATGCCGATGTGCGTCCGGCCAACATTCCGTTAAGCTTCAGTGGCAGCGGGGGCTTAGCGGGTTGGGTCATTCAGCATCAGGAGTCGGTAAATATTCCCGATGTGTTGCAGGATTCGCGCTGGGTTAAGGAATCGGGGCGTGCCGATCAGGTTCGTTCGGTAGCGGCGGTGCCGTTGAAGACGAGCGATATTGCGCTCGGCGTGCTGGTGCTTTCAAGCCCGGAAATAGGCTACTTTACCGACTCGCAGATGAACTTGCTCGGCACGATTGCGAGCGTGGTGGCGGGGGCGGTGAGCAATGCGCAGCTCTACAGCTACATCAACGATCTGGCGAGCAACAATGCAGCCTTGCTGGCCGAGCAACGCGAGGAGACTTCAAAAAGCGCCGCTGTGTTCCGTTCGGTGACGGAAGGCGTCATTGTGCTGGATACCGACCGGATGGTGACGCTCTTTAACCCGGCTGCCGAGCAGGTATTGGAGATTCCGGCGGTTGAAGTGCTCGGGAACCCGCTGATGGCGATGGGCAATCATGGCACCGGTGAGGCCGAGCGCAAGCGCGCGCAGACGATTCTGCAAGGTTTGGAAAACGGTTTGCAACAGGTAGAGCAGAGCCAGCGTACCTACAGCACTTCGGTCGATCTTACTGAACCGACGCAGGTGATTGCTGTGAACCTTGCACCTGTGGTCGGCCCTGACGGCCAGCGTTATGGCGACGTAGCCGTGTTGCGCGACATCACCCGCGAGATCGAGGCCGATCAGGCCAAGCGGCAGTTCATTTCGGACGTGAGTCATGAGTTGCGTACCCCACTTACCGCGATCAAAGGCTACGTAGACGTGTTATTGTTAGGGGGGGCCACCGGGTTGAGCGACGATCAGGCGAGTTACCTGAATATCATTCGCAATAATACCAACCGGCTGAAGGCGCTGATCGAAGATATTTTGGAGTTTGAACGACCCGACGATCGGCGCAAGCTGAACTGCTCGCCGGTTGAAATGCCCGCCTTGCTCCACGAAGTGATGGAATCGTTGCAGTTGGAGTATGAACGCAAACATATGCATGTAACGCTTGATGCGCCGGAGAGCCTGCCGCCGGTAATTGCCGATCAGAAACGGCTCACGCAGGTGGTCAACAATCTCTTCTCAAACGCAGTAAAATATACGTTTGAGCGTGGGCGCATTCAGGTGCGGGCATTCCTCAATCGGGCGAATATGCTCCAGGTCGATGTCGAAGACAATGGCGTAGGCATGTCGCCCGACCAACGCAAAAAGTTGTTCCGGCCCTTCTACCGGGCCGACAACCCGTTGCGCGACGTAGCAGGCGGCACCGGGCTCGGTCTGGCGATCGCCAAAGCGCTTGTCGAGCAGCATGGCGGCGAGATGTGGGTAACGAGCGAACTGGGGAAAGGGAGCACTTTCAGCTTCATTGTGCCCCTTGAACAAAACACCACTAATGAAGACCCCGAGGATGCTCAGTGAGCGCGATCCATCTTGACAACCGGCTGGTTCACTACGAGGTCTTTGGCCGCGGCCAGCCGATCATCTTCTTGCACAGTTGGCTTGGTTCGTGGCGCTACTGGGTGCCCACAATGGATCTGGTGTCGGAGCGCTATCGGGCCTATGCACTGGATTTCTGGGGCTTCGGCGAAAGCGATCGGCGCGGGGTGCAGTTCACTGTCTCCAGTTATGCCGATATGGTGTTGCAGTTCATGGATGAGATGGGCATTCCGCAGGCCAATCTGGTGGGCCATGGCCTGGGCGGTATGGTGGCTATCCGCGTTGCACGCGAACGGCCGGACCGCTTTATTAAGCTGATGACGGTGAATACGCCCTTGTACGGCCAGGTATTGGCGCCGCATGTGAAGAGCGGCGGATTTGCCAAACTGCTTGGGCGCGGCAATGCGAGTAATGTCTGGTCGCGGCTGGTGCGTCAGATCCCGATTGCCGACCCTGATGTGCAACAAGAGATCTACGAAGACACCGACAACCTGAGCGAAGAGGTTGTGGCGAGTGTGCAAGAGTCGCTGCTCGACACCGATTTGCGCCCGGCATTGCAGAAGCTTGAAGTGCCGCTCCTGGCGACATATAGCGAGCGTGATGCATTGGTTAGCCCCGATCATGCCAATTTTCTCAATGAAATGGCTGATCGTCCGATCCAGTTGCTCACGCTGCCGCGCGCTAATCACTTCCCATTCCTAGAGCAGTCCAATGTCTTTTCGCGCCTGCTGATGGACTTCTTGCGCTCGCAGGGCACGCCGGTGGAGATCAAAGAGGAATGGCGGCGCCGGGTGAGCCAGTTGGATTACTTGTAAGCGTCTCGCCCCGCACCACGAACCCGCGCGCCGCGCCCAGGGAAACCGGGCGCGGTTTTGATTCGCCAGTACAGCACACTTGTATTTCAGTACAAGTGTGCTATTATGGGGTAGACATTCTTGCTGCGCCTAATGCCGTGGAGTATCTATGAGTAACGAGTACACCCAGCATACCCCGTTGACTGATCGCTCGATCGGCATAAGTGCGCCGGCGCAGCGGGCGCTGGCTGCTGCTCGGTATACCTATCTTGAAGAGCTTACAGCCGTACGTGAAGTTGAACTTCAACCGCTGCATGGTATGGGGCCGAAAGCACTCCAACAACTGCGTCAGGCCCTTGCCGCCCGTGGGCTTGGTTTTGCTGATCACTAGAGCGGCGAGCATAACGATTGAGCTGTCCGCTTGGCGTGGGGCGGCTTGCCGCACGCCCACAAGGGGCGCAGTGGATGTGCCCACTGCTATAGCGTTTAGCAGGAGGTGCCTGATGCTAATGACACCTGAAATTGTCGTGACGGATGTTCAGCCGACGGCAGTGATTCGCTTCACTGTGCCGCGCAGCGAGATCCAGCAGGTGATGGGGCCGGGTTTTCAGGAATTGATGGAGGTGCTTGCAGCGCAGGGTATCGAGCCGATTGGCGCGTGGTTTACGCATCACCTGCGCACGGCCCCTGAGGTATTTGACTTTGAGCTCGGTGCGCCGATTGCAGCGCCGCTTGTGGCAACCGGGCGCGTGGAAGCAAGTTATTTACCTGCTGCTACAGTTGCCCGAACGATCTACGTTGGGCCGTATGAGGGCCTTGGTGCGGCGTGGTCGGAATTCGACGCATGGATCGCCGAGGCTGGGTACACACCGGACAATAATCTGTGGGAGCACTATCTGCTTGGCCCGGAAGCCAGCCCTGATCCGGCAGCCTGGCGCACGGAACTCAATCGGCCGCTGATTTATTAACCTGGGTTTGACGTCATTTCCCTTTACTGCTATGCTGCGTTAGCAGATCATTCAGCGATATTAAAATGAGTGGATGGGACAGCGTCAATGCCCGATTCTAGCCGGACTGAAAGCCGCAAGGCCGACCATATTCGGATTGTACTTGGCGAAGATGTAGCGGCAAAGGGAGTTGGTACCGGCTTTGCCGACTATCGCTTACCGCATACCGCGTTGCCGGAAATTGATCTGAGTGAGGTTGATCTACGGACGACATTTTTAGGCAAACCACTCAGTGCGCCGTTGCTGATCAGTTCGATGACCGGCGGCGCCGGGGTGGCGTCACAGATCAATCTGGCGCTGGCCGAGGCGGCTGAGGCGTTGGGACTGCCGATGGGTGTCGGCTCGCAGCGTGCCGCCGTTGTTGATACGCGCCTCGCCGAAACGTACCAGGTGCGCCGGGTAGCACCGCGCATTCCGCTGTTGGCGAACCTCGGCGCGGTTCAGCTTAACTATGGTTTTGGGTTGGAGCAGTGTCAGCGTGCCGTAGATATGATCGAAGCCGACGCGCTGATTCTGCATTTGAACCCGCTACAAGAAGCCGTTCAGCCCGAAGGAAACACCAACTTTAAAGACTTGCTGCCGAAGATCGCCCAGATCTGCCGCGCGCTGGAAGTGCCGGTAATCGTCAAAGAAGTTGGCAACGGCATTTCGGCCCATGATGCGCGACGGCTCTATGATGCCGGGGTACACATCATTGACGTGGCTGGGGCCGGCGGCACGAGTTGGAGTGAGGTGGAGCGCTTCCGCCAGCCCGACGACAGTGGGCGCCGCGTGGCAGGCGCCTTTGCCGATTGGGGCCTCCCGACGACGGAATGCGTGCGTGAGGTGCGCGCGGCCTTGCCTGAGGCGACGGTGATTGCATCGGGTGGGGTGCGCAGCGGTGTTGATGTGGCCAAGGCGATTGCGCTAGGCGCCGATCTTGCCGGAACAGCCAGGCCGGCCCTGGTTGATGCAATTAACGATCGGGGGGCAGAGGCGGTCGTTGAGGGTTTGCAGAACTTCATCCGCGAGTTGCGTATAGCAATGTTCTGTGCCGGTTGTGCCGATCTGGCGGCGCTGCGGCAGGTGGCGCTCGTGCGTAGATAGCGGGGGCAGGCCTCGTGCCCGCCCATACGGGGTCGAGGGGTATCAGATCGAGGGGGTGGCAGGGGCGTCGCGACCCGCCCGTACGGGATCAAGGGGGATCGCGGGGGATCGAGGGTTATGCACGTTTCCCAATTATCGCTGCGCGATTTTCGCAACTACCAGCGGCTTGATCTTCAGCTTGATCCAGGCACGACATTGCTCTACGGCCCGAATGCTGCCGGAAAGACAAGTGTCCTGGAGGCGCTCTTTTATCTGGCTACGACACGTTCGCCGCGAGTTGGCGCCGATCGTGATTTGGTGCGTTGGGATGCGGTTGGCGAGGCCGGCGTAACGCCTTTTGCGCGAGTAGCTGCTGAAGTACAGCGCAATCTCGGCAAGGTGCGGCTGGAAGTGATGGTTCAGCGTCGTGCCGACGATGAAGGCCAACTGACGAATGCTTCGACGAAGCTGATTCGGATCGGTAAGCGCCCTGCGCGTGCGCTTGATCTGGTTGGGCAGTTGCGTGTGGTGCTTTTTACCCCCGCCGATCTGACGCTGGTTGACGGGCCGCCCAGTGAGCGGCGGCGCTACCTCGACATTACCCTCTCGCAGCTTGACCCGCACTATGTGCGGACCCTGGCTCAGTATCAGAAGCTGGTGCAGCAACGCAACAGTCTGTTGCGCACCTGGCGCGAAGGACGGCGTCCACCGCGCGGTGTCGATGACGAACTGGGCTATTGGGATCAGGAGTTGGCGGCGGCAGGCGGCTACTTGCTCGCCGAGCGCTTGCGCGCTGTTGGTGAGCTCAATCGCCTGGCTGGGCCGCTTTACTGCGACATCAGCGGTGGCGAAACGCTACTGGAGATTGACTACCAATCCAGTTTTGCCCTTGGGGCAAGCCAGGACGCAGGCGGGTTGGCGCAGGCGTTTACGCAGGGGTTACGCGATTTGCGGCGCGATGAGTTGACGCGTGGGCAGACGCTGATCGGGCCGCATCGGGATGATTTGGCGTTCAGTGTGGGAAATGTGAACCTAGGGCGGTATGGATCGCGCGGGCAGCAGCGCAGTGTTACCCTGGCACTCAAGCTCGGTGAAGCGGCGCTGATGCGCGCGCGCAGCGGTGATGCACCGGTGCTGCTGCTTGACGATATGTTGAGCGAATTGGATGCGGAGCGCCGGCGGCACCTGCTGGCAGCTATCCAGCGCCCGGCCCAACAAACAGTCGTTACCGCCACCGATTTGAGCGACTTCAGCGGCGACTTTCTCAATACGGCAAAGCAGTTGCGGGTCGAGGCGGGGCGAATTTATCCGGGGTAACTTGCTTTAGGCGACTCATTAGTTTGTAAAGAGAGTTTTTCGGTACAGGCGCTGGCTTCGACCCGCTCAGCCAACGGGCACTGACTGACGAGCGCTGGCTGAGCGGGTCGAAGCTAACGGGCGCAATTGGTTAGGTGCAAGCAAACTTCATTTGCAAACTACTCATATGGTCGCCCGGAGCAAGTTTTAAAGCTAATTGCTTTCCGCTACACGAACCAGTGGCAGGTACGTACGGAAGAGTGTTTCGCGCTCGTAGATCTGTAGGCCGCCGCGGAAATCGGCGACAAAGACCAACTCACCGGCGACAGCGACTGCCCGTGCATCGCCGGGTGTGCGTACCGTACTCAGCAGAGCCGGTTGGGCTGGATTGGTAATATCGACCATACGCAGGCCAGCCACGCTGTCGGCGAGGAAGGCTTTGTCATCGGCGAGTGTGATGCGCTGGGTCGGGCCGATACCGGTTACCTGACTGATGACGGTTGGCGTAGCTGGATCACTGACATTTACAATCGTCAGGCCGCCAAAGCCGCTCGCTACATAGGCCAGATCGCCGCGTACTTCCACATCGCGCGGGTCGCCGAGCGTGCTGAGTTGACTGCGCAAGATGACCGTGCTCGGAGTGCTTACGTCGAAGATGCGCAACCCGCCAAACTCATCGGCAACGTAGGCGAAGTTACCCGCCACTCCAACTCCGCGTGCAAACACGGCTTCACTGCTGCTGCCGCGTAACTGCGGCGCAGTGGGCACACTTACGTCGAGGACAATCAGGCCGCCGGGGCCGTCGGCGATGAAGGCCAGATTGTCTTGAATTTCTACGTCGCCGGCAAGGCCGGGTGTATTGAATGTGCCTACGATCTGCGGGTTCGCCGGGGTGCTCAGATCGATCACCTGCAAGCCGCTGCCCCCGTCCGCGATATAAGCCAGCGTACCGACAACAACGATATCCAGCGCCCGCCCGGGCGTGTCGACATTGCCGATTACCTGCGGATCGCGGGGATCGCTTACGTCAACTATATACAGTCCATCGTCTTCATCCAGTACATACGCCACCGTATCAGTTGCACTCACACTGGTAGTGTTGCCCAGCAGTTCATAACGGCCAACAATGGTCGGCGTGGCCGGGTCGTTCACATTGACAATCTGAAGACCGCTGCCGCCATCGGCGATATAGATCAGATCGCCGGCAAGATCGATGTCGCGCGCGACACCGGGCGTCTCCAGATTGGCGACAAAAGTGGGACTCATTGGATCGGAGACATTAATGATCTCCAGTCCGAGATCGGTGGTAGCCAGGTAGACCAGGTCGTCGGCGATCTCAATATCGAATGGGCGCGAGATCGTGCCGTACGTACCGACGAGTGTTGGGGTTGCCGGTGCGCTCACATTGACGATCTGGAGTCCACCGGCGCCATCGGCGATATAGGCCAGGCCGACGACGACTTCAATACCAGTCCCGAAACCGGGCGTGTCATATGTGCCGAGGAGTGCCGGCGCTGCCGGGTTGGTGATGTCGATGATCCGCATCCCTACCGAGCCATCAACGAGATAGGCGGTTGTGCCGACGACTTGTAGATCGCGCCCGCCACCGGGGGTGTCATAGCGCCCCGTGAGCGTTGGTGCAACCGGGTCGGTAGCGTCGATGATGAGCAGGCCGCTAGCACTGTCGGCGATATAGACCGTGTCGGCCATGACGCGTAAGTTGTAGGCCAGGCCGGGAGTAACGAAGTTGCCAACAATTGCGGGCGCAGCAGGATTAGTAACATCGACGATCGTCAGGCCACGGAAGCCGGCGGTGAGATAGACGCGATCGGCGTCAAATGCGATGCCGGTAACCACATCGGGCAGGGTGATGCTACCGAGGCGTTGGGGATTGGCTGGGGTCGTAACATCGACGATCGTCAGGTCACTGCCTTCGCCGATGTAGGCCAGGTTACCGACAATTACCGAGGCCGCGACACTCCCACCGAATGAGTTGAGGCGGACGAGGCCTGGGGCACCTTCGAGGCTATCAGCGCTGGCCGGCGCGGCCCAATCTTCTTGCGCCTGGGCGCGGCTCGGGCCTAATGCGCCGCCGATCAGCGCAACAGTGAGCACCAGGGTAGCGCTCAGGCTAAGAATGCGGAAGATGGGTTTGAAAGGGGCAGACAATGTAATACTCCTTGCCGGCGGATTTTAGGCTGTGGATTGAAAAATTCAACCGGGCGTAGCCTGAAGCCTGCGTTTGGGCATGTTCGGTAGGGAAATAGGGCCAAACAATGCACACATGATACAGAATGGTGAATATTCGGCGTTTAGGAACACTCACCATGTGGGTAGCAAGAAATGGGCCAAGAGGCAAGCGCCAGGGCGGACACGCGGATCCGCCCGTACGGGGAGGGTTAGGTTAGCCTAAGTGCAGCAGGAGGCCTTCGTAGGGGCGGAGTTCGAGCGCAGCGAGATCAACGTTGCCGGTGCGATCAAGCTCGGTCGAGCAGGCGATGCTGGCGGTAGCGGCAATCGCACTGAGTTCGAGCGTCTGTGGTTCAGCGCCGAAGTTCAAGATGACCACACATCCGTCGGAAGTGTTGCCGCGTAGGTAGACGAAAATGTGATCATCGACAGGTGTCGGCAACATCGTATAGTCGCCGCTGTGCAGGGCGGGTAGGCTGCGGCGTAATGCGAGCAGGCGCCGGGCCAGGTGGAGCATCGACTGGGGCTCATCCTCCTGCACAGCTACGTTACACACGGGCGCATTGGCAGCGAGGGGCAGCCAGGGGCGGGTTGTGCTGAAACCGGCGCCGGGCGTTGCGTCCCATTGCATCGGTGTGCGGGCCACGTCGCGAGTGAGGCTGGGTGTGCGAATGCCCTGTGGGTCGACGACGAAAGCCTGCGGAATAGGCACATTTTCCATGCCGAGCTCTTCGCCGTAGTAGAGCGTCGGCGTGCCGCGCAGAGTGAGCAGGAGCATCTGTGCCATGCGGGCGCGTTCGACACCCACGCGGGTTGCTGTGCGCGCCTGATCGTGGTTGCCGAGCACATAATTCGGCCATGCGCGGGCGGGCAGGGCGGCTTCATAACGCTCGACCATGCTGCGAACGCTAGGTGCATCCCAGGTGGGGAGTGTGACCAGGTTAAAGTTGTAAGGTAATTGAACTCCGTCGTTGTTGGCCCCGTAGTAGTGGGCCAATTCTTCCGGCGGCATGTAAATTTCACCGATCAGCACCGTATCGGCGAACTCGTCGGCGACGCTACGCAATGCGCGGATAGTGTCGTGGACTTCAGGCTGATGCTGATCATAGATCCGGATGTGCTGCCATTGCGAAGGATCGCCGGGTTTCCACTCCGGGTTGGGCGGATTATCGGCGAAGTCGGGATGTTTGATCAGCATCCAGATCACATCAACGCGGAAACCGTCGATGCCGCGGGCGAACCAGAAACGCATCACATCGTGCATAGCGGCGACAACGGCCGGATTGCGCCAATTCAAATCGGCCTGCTTTGGGTCGAAGAGGTTCAGATAGTACTGACCGGTGGTTTCGTCGAAGGTCCAGGCTGGGCCGCCAAAATGGCTTTGCCAATTGTTCGGCGGGCCGCCAGCGGGGGCCGGATCGCGCCAGATGTACCAATCGCGGTAGGGGTTATCGCCTGAACTGCGCGACTGCACAAACCAGGGGTGCTCATCGGAGGTATGGTTTGGCACGAGGTCGAGAATCACGCGCAGGTTACGGGCATGGGCAGCGGCAACGAGTTGATCGAAATCGGCAAGGGTGCCGAAGATCGGATCGATGTTGACATAATCGGCAACATCGTAACCGAAATCGGCCATTGGCGAGGGGAAGATCGGCGAAATCCAGATCGCATCGATGCCGAGGTTTTGGAGGTAATCGAGGCGGGAGGTAATGCCGGGCAGGTCGCCGAGCCCGTCGTTGTTACTATCTTGAAAGCTGCGCGGGTAGATCTGGTAGACCACGCCGGATTGCCACCAGGGTTGCGGTGAGGGCATAAAGGGTTTCTCCAATTCGAACGAAGGACGAAGGAGAGTTTGGGTCCGGCTTTCGTCATTGGTCTTTCGTCATCGGTCAGGCGATTATTGTTCCGGCAGGTCGAAAACGCCGGGTTCAGGTTTGGGTTGAATATTCGTTTTGAGCAATTCTTCAAACTGGCGCGCCTGGCGGGCCGAGATAGCGCGCTGGGCGATGACGAGAATCTGGTTGTTGGTGAGGGTTAGTTCGTAGACACCGGAGATCTTGCGCCAACTGCGAAACTGATCCCAGGGGACTTCGGAGCGCACCTTGCGGGAACTGATCTCAATGCCCTGTTTACCGAGGTTGTAGCGCGTGGGAAGATAGACGGGCAAGGTTTCGTCGCGGCTGCGCCGATTGATGATAATCCAGCCCGCAATTGAGTAGACCAGAAAGGGCACCCATGCGGCGAGCAGCAGAATGCTAGATGGATCACTCTGGAACATTGCGTAAGCAGTGAGAACTGCGCAGACAGAGGCATAAATGTAGAAGCCGGGCCGACGAAAGTGCCGATAAAGGGCGTGTTGGCTGAACTCCTTGCGGGAGAGGGTGCTTTCGATGTTCATAGCGGTTCCTCGTTGGGGTGGCTATGGGTCTATTATACCGCCTCATGCGGCGTGCTATAATCGCTTCGCGATGTGAAGTTTTGATTGAGCAAGGGCTATGCGCTCTGCACGCGCGTTTGGGCAGGGCTGGGCGCCCCTCTGGACTCCCCCGGCCGGGGCGCTGGCGTTGCCCCTGGCCCCATGGCGCACTGAGCGGCACGTGAGGCCACTGAAGCACTGAGGCGGGTTAGGAGTTTATGACCAGCCAATACGTGGCGCGTCAGCGCGTAAAGGCAGAACAACGGTTTAGATGGCACGCGGCAGCCGCCATGCGAAGTGCTCGGCGGGCGGCGCATGGAATGGGGTTGCCGGGGGCGGAGCCGCCCGCTACTACACCAAGGAACACCAATGAACGCCAATCCGGCGATCCAATTTAGCGATGTGCAGGCGGCAGCGGAACGACTACACGGCGTAGCGCACCGTACGCCAATTCATACCAGTCGGACGCTCGATGCACTGGCCGGTCGGCAGCTTTTCCTGAAATGCGAGAGTTTCCAGCGCAGCGGCTCGTTCAAGTTTCGCGGCGCCTACAATACGCTTAGTCGCCTGAGTGCCGCCGAGCAGGCGCGGGGTATCGTGGCCTTCAGCAGCGGTAATCACGCGCAGGGTGTGGCTCTGGCGGCGCACCTGCTGGGTGTGCCGGCGGTAATCTGTATGCCCGATGACGCGCCCGGCGTGAAGCTCGCAGCCACCCGGGAGTATGGCGCCGAGGTGCTGATCTACACGCGGGCGACAACCGACCGCGAGGCGTTTGCGCGCCAGGTGGCCGACGAACGCGGCTTGACTCTGATCCCGCCCTACGATCATCCGCATATTATGGCCGGGCAGGGCACAGCGGCGCTCGAACTGCTCGAAGATCTGCCTGATCTGGATGCGCTGATTGCGCCTGTGGGCGGTGGCGGGCTGATCAGTGGATGTGCGACGGCGGCAAAGGGCATGCAACCGACGATCCGCGTTTTTGGCGTCGAAACCGCCGGCGCCGACGATGTGCGCCAGAGTCTCGCCTGTGGCGAGCGCGTAACAATCGCGCCGCCCGCGACGATTGCCGATGGTATTCGTACAACCTCGCCCGGTGCGCTAACCTTTCCGATCATTCAGCGCTATGTTGAACAGATTCTAGTTGTCGATGACACAGCCGTGCTCAATGCCATGCGCCTGCTGATGCTGCGCATGAAGCTGGTGGTCGAGCCGACCGGCGCGGTGGATGTTGCTGCCGCATTGGCCGGGTTATTACCGGCTGAATGCCGGCGGGTGGGCGTGATTGTTAGTGGTGGAAATGTTGATCCGGTATTGCTCGGACAGCTCTGGAATGCGTCTGGATAAGAAAGGACCTTGTGTGAAAGTCGGTGCTGTGTTCCCGCAGATTGAAAGCGGGATTGATCCAATTGCGATCCGCGATTATGCCCAGGCGGTTGAGGGAATGGGCTACACGCATATTCTGGCGTACGATCATGTGCTGGGCGCCGGGATCGATACGCGCCCCGATTGGAGCGGGCCGTACACGAGCGACTCGGTCTTTCACGAGTTGTTTGTGCTCTTTGGCTACCTGGCCGGGTTGACCAAAACAGTGGAACTGGTGACGGCCGTGCTCATCCTGCCGCAACGGCAAACGGCGCTGGTGGCCAAGCAGGCCGCCCAGGTTGATCTGCTAAGCGGCGGGCGGTTGCGCCTCGGTGTGGGCGTGGGCTGGAACGCGGTGGAATATGAGAGCTTGAACGAGAACTTCCGCGATCGCGGGGTACGTAGCGAAGAGCAGATCGCCGTGTTGCGCGCGCTTTGGGCCGACCCGGTGATTACGTTCAAGGGGCGCTGGCACACAATCGACAATGCCGGGATCAACCCACTGCCGCCGCGCCGGTCGATCCCGCTCTGGATCGGGGGTTACAGCGAGGCCACGCTCCAGCGCGTCGGGGCCATGGGCGATGGCTGGTTCCCCTGGCGCGCCCCCGATGACGAGATGCGTGCGCAGATCGAACGGCTGTATGGGTATGCCGAAGCCGCCGGCCGCGACCCGGCGCAGATCGGGTTGGAGCCGCAACTTTCGGTGGGCCGCATGCCGGAAAACGCGTGGGAAGGCCATGTGCGTGGTTGGCAAGAACTCGGCGCCACGCACCTCTGCGTGAATACGATGAGCGCTGGGTGCAACTCGCTCGCCGACCATCTTGCGCTGCTGCGCACCGTAAAAGAGCGGTTGGGGTTTTAGGCCGGCAACAGGCAGCAGGGCGTCGGTTAGGTTGAGGCGGAGCGCTTCGGACCTGGCGTGGCAGCTTTGCTCGGCCGCGCCGATCTGGCTGTAGAGTTGATACAGGTAGTAGCACGAGTACGCTTGTTCATACAGATCTTCTACCTCGCGGAAGATCTGTAATCCCTGGTGGAGCAACGCTGCCGCCCGATCATACTCGGCTTTGGCCTGGTGCAGCAGACCCAGTTGGGTTTGGATCAAGGCTTCCCAACGGAGGCTGCCCAACTGCCGAAAGTTGTCCAGGCACGCGTACCCAAACTGCAAGGCCTGACTGGAAGACCATCGTCCTCGTTACCATCCTGCCCGCGCTGATCGCCTTGCAGCCCATGATCACCTATGCCTATGGCGGGCGGCTCGCACGGCGGCTGTTAGGCCCGCAACCCCACGCGCGTAATAAACAAACATGACCTGTCATATAGACAGGTCATGTTGCGTACGATTTCTCTGCCGTGCCCGAGGTAAGCAAAATACCTACAACCGCGTACGCCTTGTGATTGTTAAGGAGAACCTCGTTACCGTTCGCACGACCTTCACATGCACAATGTGAAGTTCAGCCTCGGCCAGGTACGCTACAATTGACGGGACGCCGTCAAGAGAGTCACGAGATCTTCTGCGAAAAGATGGGTCGTGTTCGTCTGCGAGGGGAGGGGACGGCATCCGAAGGCAAAGTGTTGGAGTTGCGGTCAATCTATGTATACTATGGTGAATTACGCAAATGGGAGGTAAATCCTAACTACCACTGTGTAACATCTGTAGATACACAAAAAGCCGCCGGAGCGGCTTTATCGTGTTTTGTATTTACTCTCGTGTGGCGACCCCGGCGCGACTCGAACGCGCGACCTCTTCCTCCGCAGGGAAGCGCTCTAATCCACTGAGCTACGGGGTCTCGTTTTCAGACCTTGAGAAGTATAGCACACCCGACTCAATCGCGCAAATAAACTTGAGTTGGGTCATCCCTGCATGTGGCGCCTCGCCGCTGCTATGAATGATGGAGCATCCAAGATGCCTGCTACGGAACCATTTGCCCCGCTGGTACGCCGTCTGATTGCGGAGGCGGTGGTAATCAACGATCGGATTTTGAAGATCGACCATTTCCTGAACCACCGGATCGAGCCGGATTTTATGGCGGCACTGGGGGTGGCGCTGGCCGAACGCCTTGCGCCTTATACACCTGATCTGGTGCTGACTGCCGAGGCAAGCGGGATTGCGCCCGGCCTGGCGACGGCGATGGCTTTGGGTGTGCCGCTGGTGTTTGCCAAGAAATACTCTGCCGATGTGGAAGCGCCGGCGCTCTCACGGGTGGTGCCCTCGGCAACAAGGGGGATCGACTACCGACTGGTGGTGAGTGAACGTTTCCTGCCACGCGGGACGCGGGTGGCCCTTATTGATGACTTTCTGGCAAATGGGCGTACGGCAACTGCGTTGGCTGAAATTGTCGCTGAAGCAGGGGCGCGATGTGTCGCCGCTGGCTTTATCGTGGAAAAGCTCTTCCAGCATGGCCGGGTTGGCCTGGTCGCCCAATCCATCCCAGTGATCGCCCTGGCCCAAGTAGCGCGCCTTGCGGCCGGGCGGGTGGTGGTGGCGGGGTGATCCGCAGATTGCGCAGATTGCGCAGATGATCGAACCCGAAGGCGGAAGGTGGGGCGGGCGGCGGATGGGCGTGTCGGGGCGTGTCGGGGCAGCCCCATGAGGGCGACCACGAGGGTCGCCCGTACGGCGGAGTCATTCTGTGGTGGCCGGCGTTGGTTCGAGTTTCGGCTTCTTGTTGCCGGGTAGCGGACGGCGGAAGCCCTCGCCAATCACTTCATCCGCCTCGCCGATTACGACAAAGGCGTGCGGGTCGGCGCCGGCGACGACGGCCTTCAGCGCGCCGATTTCAGCGCGAGTGACGATGCAGAGTAGCACCGCCCGGCTAGCGCCGGTATAACCGCCAATGCCCTCCAGCACCGTAACGCCGCGGCCGAGGTCGTGGAGCAGCGCCTGTACAATGCCGTCGGGTTGGTTGGTGATGATCAGCGCCTGACGCGAGCCACGCCCGGCGGCAAGGGTGAAATCGACAGCACGGCTGCTGATAAAGGCGACAAGGATCGCCAGGAGGGCTTTTTCGGGGCCGAAGCTGAGCAACGCCCCGCCGAAAATAGCGACATCAAGCCCAAAAAGAACTTTCCCTGGTTGGATGGCAAAGCGGGTTTCAACGAGGCGCGCGACAATATCGGTGCCGCCCGTTGTGCCGCGAGCGCGCAGGACTAACCCCAAGCCAACACCGTCGAGCAGGCCGCCATAGAGGCTGTAGAGCAGCGGTTCGCTGGTGACGGGTTGCGCATACGGAGCGAGGAAGTCGATCGCCAGGGCCATCACAACAATGGCGTAGAGGGTGCGCACGCCAAAGACGAAACCGCCAAGCTGGCGGAAGCCGATCAGCAGCAGCGGCACGTTCAACACTAACACCAAACCACCGACAGGTGTGCCGATCAGGCTGTTGAGCAGTTGCGCAACGCCGGTCAGGCCGCCGGTGACGACCTGATTAGGCACCAGAAACACGCGAACTGCAATCGCAATCAGGAGCGCGCCAATAGTCATCGTTGCGTAGTCACGCAGGATGCCGAGAATTTGGCGAAACGTAGGAAAGCGCATCTGTGTACTCCAGAGAATCGGTAATGAACCAAACCAATCTAGCGTAGCACAGTGCGCTTGGGGTGGCATCGGGCGCTAGAGCGATAAGGCGATGAAGCGATAGATCGATAGAGCGTTTTCCCGCTTGCCCGTTTTCCCGCTTTCATCCTGCGGTGACGGCAAAGAGTAGCTCCGCTTCGCAGGCTAGTTCACCGCCGACAGTGGCGCGGCCATGACCCTTGCCGATGCCGCGGCGCATCCGATCGAGTTGGATTTCCAGGCGCAGCGCGTCGCCGGGCCGCACCATCCGTTTGAAGCGCACCCCATCGATCCCGGCGAACAGGATCAATTTGCCTTCGTTCTCAGGTAAACTAAGCGCGGCAACGGCTCCAGTTTGCGCTAGGGCTTCGACGATTAGTACGCCCGGCATAATCGGATTACCCGGAAAGTGCCCGGTGAACTGCGGCTCGTTGGCGGTGACCAACTTTTCGGCAACCGCGCGTACTCCCGGTTCCAATTCGAGTACTCGATCGATGAGTAAGAACGGATAGCGATGCGGAATGATCGCCATAATCTCTTGAATCGACAGCATAGGTTCCTCACAAGCATGGTCGTAACGCGAGGCCAGATGGCGCAATTCGGTTAGCATCAGGTTACAGTCGGCAGGTTTCGATTATACTATGCGCATTGGATCTGGGTGCGTATGGTTATGCCACGCTACCCATACGCAAGGAATCTGTGGAGGTCGCAATGGCCGAGTACACGATCGAGCCGAATGAAACGACGCTGCACGGCTTTTTTTCGCCCAATCAACCGCCGGTCGTTACGATTAACCCAGGTGATACGGTGCATTTTCGCACGCTCGATGCGGGTTGGGGCCTGGAGAATTTTCCCGCCGACTGGGATGGGAGCTTGCCGGAAGGCGAGCGCCCGACGCGGCCACGCGCCGTAAGCAGCCATGGCGAAGCAAACGGCCATGCGTTGTGCGGCCCGGTTTATGTGCAGGGCGCTCACATGGGGATGACGCTAGGCGTACAGATCGACGCTCTCCGTCCCGGCGCGTGGGGTTGGACGTTCGGCGGCGGCGCATGGGCCGATGGCGCGACGGTATTGCATCGTTGGACAATCGATGCGGCGGCCGGCACAGCAGTGAATCAGCACGGCCATCAGGTTGCGTTGCGCCCGTTTATGGGCGTGATGGGTAACGCGCCGACGACGCACGGCCGGCACTCGACGGTGCCGCCGCGCCGGGTGGGCGGCAATATCGATTGTAAAGAACTGGTTGTGGGGAGCACGCTCTATCTGCCGATTGAGGTTGAAGGGGCGTTGTTCTCAACCGGCGACGGTCATGCCCGCCAGGGCGACGGCGAACTCGGCGGCACGGCGATCGAGTGCCCCATGGACGAGTGTACGCTCACATTTACGCTCCACGACGACATGCCTATTCAGGCGCCGCTGGCAAATACACCCGCAGGCTGGCTGACCCTCGGCATTGGCGAGAGTATCAATGACGCCTGCCTCGACGCGGCGAACGCAATGATCGGCTTCTTGGCTCATCGGCTGAAGCTCAGTCGTGCCGATGCAACCGCACTTGCCAGCGTTGTGGTTGATCTGCGGATCACGCAGATTGTGAACCAGGTATGTGGGGTGCATGCTGTGCTGCCCCATGATGCGTTGCAGGGCTGACAGTCGGACGACGCAGGATCCTTCGATAGTCTCAGGGGATCAATGACCAAGGACGAACACTAAGCAAAGCTGTGTCCGGCTTTGGTCATCGATCTTGGTCTTTCCCCTTTCAGTGGTACACTACGGCTCATGCATACGACCGCACTTGACGCATTACTGCCGGCGTTCGTCGTTGTGCCGGAGCGTCCATTCCTGATGGGAACGCCGGTTGCGGCGCTGAGCGACCTGGCCCGGCGTTATGGCGGCACCCGCGAGAGTTATCGCGAGGAGACGCCCCAGCACGAACTGCGCCTGCCGGCCTTTCGCATTGCCATAACACCCACCACAAATGCGCTCTATGCAGCCTATGTTGCCGCAACTGGCGTGGCCGCGCCGAGCCACTGGCGGAATGGCTTACCGCCCGATGCGTTGCGCGATCATCCGGTCGTCAATGTACGCTGGGAAGATGCCCAGGCCTGTTGCGCCTGGTTGCGCGCGGTAACCGGGGTGCCGTTTCGTCTGCCGAGTGAAGCTGAATGGGAGCACGCCGCGCGCGGCAGCGATGGGCGCAGCTTTCCCTGGGGCGAAGGCTTCGAGCCGGCGTGGGCCAATACCCGTGAGGCCAACCAGGGTGCAACAACGCCGGTGGGCGCCTTTCCTGCCGGAGCCAGTCCGTATGGGGTTCGCGATCTGGCGGGCAATGTGTGGGAGTGGACGGCCTCACTCGACGATGTGTATCCCTATCGTCCCGATGATGAGCGTGAGGCTGTCGCACGCTCTGGGCGCCGGATCTTGCGCGGTGGCTGTTATGCGAACCCGCATGGTTTTGCCCGCTGCGCATGTCGTTTTCGCCTCCCGCCAGGTGTCCTGAATGAGTTTATCGGCTTTCGACTGGCGGCTGATGCGCAAGAGGAGTAATCAATTGACGATCAAATACACGCGCTGGCTGCGCTCATATGTCGGCCATCAGCGGCTCATGCAGGTACGGGCCAGTGGTTTTGTGCGCAATGATGACGGGCATATTCTGCTCTGTCGCCGTGCCGATGTGATGCTTTGGGATGTGCCGGGCGGCACAATCGGGCTCGATGAAACGCCGGCTCAGGGATTGATGCGCGAGGTTGCTGAGGAGACCGGCTTGCAACTCAGGGCGGAACGGTTGATCGGCGTGTACGGCGGGCCTGAGTTTCACTGGACCTACCCAAACGGCGATCAAGCCCAGATCCTAGCGATCTTCTTTCTGGCGCGGATTGTGAGTGGAACCTTGCTCCCCAGCGGCCACGAGAATGTGAACATCGCTTTCTTTCCGCCCGCCGCTCTACCGCCATTATTGCCGCGCACCCGGCGTATGCTCACCGACGCCTTCGCCGACCGAGTTGAGGCTGTGTTTGATCAACCATAAGCGTGCAACAGAATTGAGAATGCCGAATGCAGAATGATCTTGATGTGCAAGAATCAGCCAGTTCGATTGCGCACCTGCTGAAAGGTTACGGGCGGGGGTTCTGGTTTGGATTGGGCGTAGCGGCGGGGCTGTGGGTAACGGTGAACGCGGTATTTCCGGCGCGTTTACGCCTGGGGCGGGTGAGCAGTGTAAGTGGTACACGTCCGGTGTGCGCCGAGATTGGGTGGGCGTATGGGCGTGGCGCACGACCGGTGAGTGTGATCTTTGATCTGCTTTTGACGCATGGTGCTGCCGGCAGCGTAACGGTTGACGGCGAGGCGCTGGAGGCTGAAATCCCCTTGCTGCAAGCCCATAGCGGGCCGTATCGGCTCACCGCCAGCGCGACATATCGCATCCTCAGCCGCCCGCAGACGGTTGTCTATACATTTGAGGGAATGTTGCCGGCGGGGGTGACGGGGTGACATGGGGACACGGGAACACGGGGATGCTGTTCAGTCGTCACCGTGTCACCGGGTCAGACATTCACCGGGTCAGATGTTCACCCGGTCACGAGGCTACGCCTGCCTCGATGGCGCGGATGCGTTCACGAACTTGGGCGGCGAGGCGCTGGAGTTCGCGGTTGACCACATATTGCCACTCCTGGGCCTCTTTATCTTCGAGTGCGCCCCCACCATACTTCAGTTCCATGGCCAGATTCCAGCCGCGTCGCTCGGCAAAGCGCTGCAGTTCTTCCCGGCGGCTTGGTGGCCAGCGCCGGTGGGTAAATTCCTGAAAGGCGCGTTCCATCCGCCGCGAACCGTCCGGGTTGAGCGATGGAAGCGCAAACCACGGCTCATTGTCTTTCGGGTCGGCAGCGGATGCGCGCGTAAAGTAGAGCGTCTTGTGTGGGATCGAATAACGCCATTCGCCTTCGCCGTCGTAGCTGGCTGGGTTGTTAGCGATGGCGCCCGTCAGCATGCGGTCAGTGATCGTCATAATACGAACCTTTAGCACTGAGCAAAACGGTTGAGCCCCTGATGGCACTGAACCGGGTGGCTCGCTGTGCTCGCGCCGACTGTATGCCGGCTCAACGGATCTGCCTAACGTTATAGGCTATTCAGGGCAGATGGGGCGTACGTCTATGCGTAGCATAGCACGGCCTTATTTCTGGCGCAACTACTTGCCCGTCGTAACCCACCGTGCTATCATGACGCATAGCGGCATGGCCGCAATTCCCCCCTACTAAGGAGTAGAGCGATGGAGCTTCACCCCCCAACCACGGCGCTTGAGCATCACCCTTTGTATATTGACGGTGTCTGGTGTGATGCCGCTGACGGCGCCACGTTTACCGTTACCGCGCCCGCAACCGGTGAGCTGATGGCCAGTGTTGCCAGCGCTAGTCCTGCCGATGTCGATCGGGCGGTTGCCGCAGCCCGGACTGCTTTCGACAGCGGCCCTTGGCCACATAGTTCGCCCGCCGAGCGCGCTCGGGTGCTGACTGATCTGACCGCAATGCTCGAAGAGCGCGCCTTTGCGTTGGCTGAGATCGACGCCCGCGAGGGCGGGGTGCCGATCCGCAAGACCACCTACAATGATGTGACGCTGGCGATCGAGATCTTCCGCACCTTCGCCGAAATCGCCCGCCGTCCGCCGTATGAGCCGCTGCCCTGGACCGACATGCCCAGTGTGTCGTGGAATTTTGTCTGGCGTGAGCCAATTGGCGTCTGCGCCCAGATCATTCCCTGGAACTACACCGTGGCGATGGCGGCTTGGAAGCTCGCTCCGGCGCTTGCCACGGGCAACACGGTGGTGTTCAAGCCCTCGTCGCTGGCCCCGCTCACCTCGATCGAACTTGTGCGCATGATCAATGAGAGCGATTTACTGCCGCGTGGCGTGGTAAACCTGGTGAATGGGCCTGGCGCCAGCGTGGGCGAGTACCTTGTTGGCCATCCAGGCGTCGATAAAATCGCCTTCAGCGGCAGTACCGAAGTGGGTCGTAAGGTGATGGTCGCTGCTGCACAGGGCCTGAAGAAGGTCACCCTGGAATTGGGCGGCAAATCGCCCGCGCTGGTGCTGCCCGACGCCGACCTGGAGACGATCACCGACGGGTTGCTGTTCGGCGCGTTTTACCACGCCGGGCAGCTCTGTGAAGCCGGCACGCGCATTTTTGTGCATCGCAGCCAGCACGATGAATTGGTCGAACGGCTTGTGGCTCGTACCAGGCAGATCCGCATCGGCGATCCGCTTGATCTTGAGACGGACATGGGGCCGCTGATCAGTTTCGCCCAGCGCGAGAAGGTCGAAGCGTATATTCAGCTCGGCCAGGCCGAAGGCGCCCGAATTGTGGTGGGCGGTGGGCGACCGCAGGGCGAACAATTCGAGCGCGGCCCGTATATCGAACCGACGATCTTTGTTGATGTGGATAATCGCTCGCGGCTGGCCCAGGAGGAGATCTTCGGCCCGGTGCTGGCAATCATCTGCTACGACGATATTACTGATGCGCTGCGGATGGCCAACGAAACGCTTTTCGGCCTCGCCGCGTCGGTCTGGACGCGTGATCTGCAAGCAGGGATCGCGATTGCGCAGCGTATTCGCGCCGGTACGGTCTGGATCAACGAAACGCTGGTGCTTAACCCTAATGCGCCCTTTGGCGGCTACAAACAGAGTGGGATCGGCCGCGAAATGGGCCTCTATGGCATCCAGGAATACACCGAGGCCAAGCATATTCACGTCGATCTGATGCAGAAGCGCCAGGGCCGGCTCTGGTGGGATGCACTTTTACCGGAGTAACGGGTGTGGCCGAAGCATCAGATGCGCTGATGCTTCGGCCACGATCGCCTTCGATCCCGAGCCGGGCGGGGCGCTGTGCGAGCTTGCTACCGATCCGCCCGGCTTCATGATTGATGAGTCGGCTGAGCAGCTTGGCACAGCGCTCCAATTTCCGCCCTGGTTAGAGGCGCAACGGGCGGAGATCACGGCGACGCTTGGTGATTTTTGAGAACTGCGTTCCCTTTACTCGGCCCAGAGTGCGAACTTGACGCCGGTAAAATGGGTTTCGCTCAAGCGGGTGAGTGTGTTGCCGGTAGTATTAACGGCGTAGAGATGCTGCGAACAGGCTGTACCCCCAGCAGGTGTTGTGTAGCAATCGCCGGCGTGGTTACTGCTGAACACAAGCTCTTGTCCAGCGGCATCCCAGCTGAGCAGCTGCGGAAATGGGCTTTCGGCTCCTGCGGCGCCGGTGCGCTCAATCGCAAGATCGGGCGGGAGCAGATCGCGGATCGCGCCACTCCCCAGATCGGCGTGGTAGATCGTCCAGGGCGTCGTCGGGTTGTCGCGTCGTGCGGTGAAGGCTACCTGCCGGCCGTTGGGCGCAAGCACAAACCCGCCGCGCCAGGTTGGGCTGTTCGGCAGCGTAGCGAGGCTTACCGCCGGTGTTGCCGTTGCGGCGTCGGCAGCAGCGACATACAGCGCAGGGACGGCATCCGGCTCTTCCTGACCAGCGAAGATAATCGCGCCGTCGGCGGTAAAAAACGTGGGGCTGTCGATCAAAACCTCGGCAGTGCTGAGTTGTTCGATCGCGCCAGCGACGAGGTCGAGGCGATAGGCTTGATTGCTCAGGCCATTCGCGTTGCGGGCGGTGCCGACAAAGCTGAGCATGGCATCATCGGGCGACCAGTCGATCCAGCTAATTTCTGTGAAGTTGAAGTCTTCCCCGTAGATACTTACCTCGTTTGCTTCATCAATCACATAGAGACTGGTGTGCGGCGTGGCCTGGCCGGGCTCGCCGCGCGAAATCGTGCCGGCGGCGGCGAAGGCCTCGCGCTGGTTAGCGTGCCGGTAGAACTTCAGTGATACGTCATTGGGGATCTGTACCGCACCTTCACGTAGGGGGTAGCTGAAATCCGCGATCAGGCTGCCCTCGCGTTGGGTCATCACCAGCGTTGCGAGATTGGTCACCTGGCCGGCGGCGCTAACCCGATTGAGTCCGCTCGTGCCGCCGAAACAGCCCCCGATCATCAGCGTGCGATTGCTTGCATTCCATGCAGCGTAATCTTCGCGCAGTGAACAAGCCGAATCGCGTTCGCCGAGGAATGACCAATGCAGCAACGTGGGATTGCCGGGCTGGAGCACGAAATACTCATCGATGAGTTCGCTATTCGTGAGGCCGGCGTTGATCAAGAGGTGCCTGCCGGCGGGCAGTTCGGCGATTGTTGTGAGTTCGGGCGGCGACGGGCCACCACAAGCGACAAGCAGAATCATGATCAAGATGACAGCAACTGCGTAGGCGAAGACGGAAGGTAGCGGCATGGGAATGGCGCTTTCAGTAAAACTCGGTAACGCGCTCCTATTGTTCCATATTCAGCGTACCAATAGGTTGATCCGCAGATGACGTAGATGACGCAGATGACGCAGGGTGCGTCACTGCCTCAGAGTGCTCATCAGGTCAGTGCGCTCAGAGCGTTGATCAGGTCAGTGCGCTCAGAGCGTTGATCAGGTCAGTGCGCTCAGAGCGTTGATCAGGTCAGTGCGCTCAGAGCGTTGATCAGGTCAGTGCGCTCAGAGCGTTGATCAGGTCAGTGATCCAATCTTGCAGGGGCTTACATCCGCCCATGCCCACGCCTATCCGCGATTTGACACAACCCTGCTGGTTATGTTATCGTTAAATTGTCGACAGTCGATTTCTATACTGGTTATTTCTGCATTCGGCGTACCCACCCTACGCCGGGCGGTATTACCCATCCCGAGGGGTTATGCCAATCGACGAACTCCACGAGCTCACTGCCCCAAGTCGTCGGCGGCTCGTCGATGAGGTGAGCCGGGCGATCGAAGAGGCGATCCTGGCCGGGCGGATGCGCCCCGGCGAGCGTCTGGTTGAGGCGGCGATCGCCGAGCGCTTGAGCGTCAGCCGGACGACGGTGCGCGAGGCGCTGTTGATGTTGGAGCGTCAGGGCTTGATCGTCAGCCGACCGCGGCGGGGCACGTTCGTCACCCGGCTTGCGCGTGAGGAAGCGCTCGATATGGGCTTCACGCGGGCGTTGCTAGAAGGGTTCGCCGTCGGCGCCGGCTTTGAACGCCTCGACGCGCGAGTGCTGGCGCACATGGAGCAGTTGCTTGCAGCAATGGGCACATGCCGCCTACCCGATGATATTCCGCGTTTGATGCAACTCGACGTGGACTTTCACCGTCCGCTGGTCGAGGCGGCACAATCGCCCCGGTTGTTGGAACTCTGGTCGGGCCTCAACGGCCAGATCCGCGCACTCTACCTCACAACGCTGGAAAGCCAGCATGTGCGGATTGAAGAGATTGTCGCATTCCATCAGGTGCTGATCGACGCCATCCGCTCCCGCGATCCGGCGCAGGCCCAGCGCAGCGTGTTTCAGCACTATGTGCGCCTTCCCGACGGGCAGGGGCCGCCGCCCTCGCTCACCCAAATTCTGGCTACGATGACGCCGGCCTACAGCGCATTGCTGCGCGATGGGGCGCTCGGGGCCGTTAGTGAACCCTCTGATGAGAAAGGTTGACCATGAAGACGAGCAAGTTGCGGGTTGCGGTTCTCGGCGCCGGAGCGTGGGCTGAACACGCACACATTCCGGGCTGGCAGCGCGATCCGCGTTGCGAAGTGGCGGTGATCTGCGACCCGCTCCACGAGCGCGCCGAGGCGTTCGCGGCTCAATTCGGCGTTGCTGAGGCTTCCAGCGATTGGCAGGCCGTGGTGGCCCGCCCCGATATCGATGTCGTCGATGTGTGTACCCCCTCGCATACCCACTTCGAACTCTCGATGGCCGCGCTGGAATCCGGCAAGCACGTCTTGTGCGAGAAGCCGGTCGCCTACGATTTCCGTGAGACGCTGCGAGCATCGGCGCTGGCCGACTCCAAGGGCTTAAAAACCAAGCTCGGCTTTACCTTCCGTTACAGCCCCGGCGTGCAATACGCCAAGGCGCTGATCGACGAGGGCTTCATCGGCCAACCCTTTATTTTCAACGGCTACGAGCAGAATTCCCAGTGGCTCAACCCGCAGACGCCGTTGCGCCAGGTTGATCATACCGCCGACCAGTCGGTGATCAAAACCTCGGCGCTGGAAGGCTACGGCGCGCCGATTATCGACATCGGCCATTGGTGGGTGGGCGCCGATTACAGCCGTGTCGTCGGCACGATGCGTAACTTTATCCCTGAGCGTATGGTGCGCGCCACCGGGCAGATGATGCGCATGAATATCGACGACGGCGATATTTTTATCGGTGAGTACGCCAATGGCGCGATCGGCTCGATCCAGACCAGCTTTGTTACCGTGGGCAATTATCCCGGCATCGAGGCGCGGATCTATGGCGAGAAGGGCGCGATCATTTGCCGCCTGGTGGAGGAGTTCGGTGTCGCCGAAACGGTGAAAATCGCCACGCCCGACGAGGTTGAGTTCAAGCAGATGGAGATCCCACAGCGCTTCTACCCGACCGGCGGCCACCCGCGTGAGTCGTGGCGCTCGCTCTTCTACGCCAATCTGATCCGTGATTTTATCGATGAAATCCACGACAGTAGCCCGCGCAACCAGGGTAATTTCGCCGACGGCGCCTGGGTGCAAGAGGTGATCAACGCCGTTGAAACCTCGTTCCACGAGCGGCGCTGGATCGATCTGCCGTTGGCACGGTAGGAGCGAAGCGTGCTTTGCCCCTACCGTGCCGGGCCGACCACGACACGAATGCGGCGCGGCGCGAATAGGCCACGAATGCACGAATGCGGCGCGGCGGGCGGGCGAGTGTCGGGGCGGCCCACCGTGGCCGCCCGATCAGTCAATGACCACGGTGGCTCTATTCTTGTCAACGTAAAGTCGACAATCGACAAAATAGCCATCTCTCATTGTGAAGGATGCCAGGATGAATGCTGCACCAGTCTTTACGCAGTGGCTGGATGATTTTTTCGCCGGCTATTACCGGCGCAATCCGGTGAGCGCGACGTTCATCGGCGTGCATATGTACGATCACGCCCTGCCCGATTATTCGCCGGCAGGCGTGGCTGCGGCTGCGGCGGAGATCGCTGATCTGTTGGCGCGTTTTGCAGCGCTGCCGGCTGAGCCGCTGAGCGCTGCCGAGCAGCACGATGTCGAGTTGGCCCATGCGGCGTTGGAGCTCCAGCGCTGGGAATTGGGCGCGGCACAGTTTCAGGCCGGTAACCCATGTGTCTACACCGGTGAGGCGGTGTTCGGCGTAATTAGCCTGTTCCTGCGCGATTTCGCGCCGCTTGCGGAACGAGCAGCGGCGGCTACCGCACGCATGCGGGTGATCCCGGCCTTTCTGGCCCAGGGCAAGGCCAATCTGCAACAGGCGCCTGCCGAATGGATCGCGCGCGCGCGCCGAGAGTGTACCGGCGCACTCGCGTTACTACGCGGCGGGATTGAGCTGATCATTACTGAACATGGTCTGCGGGGCGAAGATCTGCGTGCGGCGGCGGTCGCGGCGGCACAGGCGTTCACCGCGTTTGATCATTTTCTGGCCGATGGCATCACGCCGCTAAACGAGGGCTATGCCAGTGGCCCGGCGGCGCTGGAGTTACAGATCCGTAAGGCGCATTTCCTGGACATGAGCGCCGAGGCGATTGCCGCCCATGCCCGTAGCGTAATCGGTGCATGCCGCACAGCGCTGGAAGGCGGCGCAGCCGCCTTCGGCGCGACGACCTGGCAGGCGGCATTGGCCGGCCTGGCCGATCTGCACCCGACTGCCGAGGATTACTACGCTCGTTACGGCGAGGTGTGGGCCGCCTGTCGGGCGCTGACGGTCGAGCGGAATGTGCTGACCTGGCCGGATTACCCGCTTCGTTATGTGCCGCAACCGGCCTGGGCGCGGGGCGCGGCGCCGCTGCTGTACTTCCTGTTCTACCGTGCTCCGGCGGCGTTCGATCAGGTGCCGATTGTGGAATACCTGGTCACGCCGATCGACACGACGCTGCCTGCCGACGAACAGTTGCGCCGCCTACGCGCCACCAACGACAGCGTGATCAAGCTCAACCATGTGGTGCATCACGGCGCAACCGGCCACCATGTGCAGAACTGGCATGCCTACCGCGCTGAAGCACGGATTGGGCGTATGGCTGCGGTAGATTGCGCGAGCCGGATCGCGCTGCCGAGCGGCGGCACCATGGCCGAAGGCTGGGCCTGTTACGCCACCGACCTGATGGCCGAGTTGGGCTTCCTAACGCCACTGGAGCAGTATAGCCAGCACCAAGCGCGTTTGCGTATGGCGGTGCGTGCCCTGGTTGATGTGGAACTGCATAGCGGGCGGATCACGCTTGCCGAGGCCGCCGAACTCTACGTTGCCGAGGCGGGCATGGCCCCAGCGGCGGCGCAGGCCGAAGCGGTGAAAAACAGCATGTTCCCCGGCGCGGCGCTGATCTACCTGCTCGGCACGGATCAAATTCACGCCCTACGCAATACCCTCGCCGCCCAGCAGGGCGATCAGTTCAATCTCTGCACCTTCCACGATCGCTTCTTATCATTCGGCGCGCTGCCAGTGGCGTTGATTGCGCGGACGATGCGCGCCGAAGCCGGCGTGCCAGTCGATGCGTCTGGGTCTGAATCCGGCATTTGAGTGCGCACCCTGAGGGGCGCTGCTAGGGTGGTGGAAAAACCAGGGCCGCTGAAGCGACTGGTAGGGGCGGCATGCCGCATCTGCATTAGCGCCGGCGTCGCAACCCCTTCACCATCGGCACTTGAGCGTCGATGCAACCGATCACCTCACGGCGCTTCACCGCCGTCGCGCCAGTTCTTTTCAAAACGGAGTGAAAGGAGCCGCCTGCGAATAACTTGGAACGGCCCGTGCCAATTGCCTTATTCGACTGTGTATTGATCCAGGAGATCACAATGAGCCTTCGAACGAATTACATCCGGTTCGCATTCGCTTTGCTGACGGCATTTGTTCTGATCATCGTGAGCGCCTGTGGTAGCGCTCCGGCGGCTCCGCAGGCCGAAGCGACCACAACCAGCGCGCCGGCACCGGCGCCGGCTGCTACGGACGCGCCTGCCCCGGCTCCCGCGGCAACTGAAGCTCCTGCGCCCGCCCCGGCCGGCGCTGCGCCGACGTTGCGCTACGGCTTGGCCGGCACCTTCGACAAACTCGACCCGAACGCGACGACGTTTAGCCGCGTCGGCCAGATTGCTCTGCACATTGTTGATCCGCTGATCTGGCAGCCGGAGGTGGGTACGTTTGAACCCGGCCTGGCTACGGAGTGGTCGGTGAGCGCCGATGCGACCGAGTATACCTTCAAGCTGCGCGAAGATGTGACCTTCCACGACGGCACGCCATTCAACGCCGAAGCGGTGAAGTTCACCTTCGACCGGATCGTTGATCCGGAGACGCGGGCACAGACCGCAGTGAGCCTGATCGGGCCGTATGCGGCGACTGAGATCCTGGGCGATTACGAGGTCAAGATCGTCTTCAGCCGGCCCTTCGCGCCGTTCCTGAACAGCCTCTCAACGGCCTACCTTGCGCCGGTTTCGCCCACCGCCTTTGCGCGTGTCGGCGCCGACGATTGGGGTCTGACCGAAGTGGTAGGCACCGGGCCGTTCAAGCTGGTCTCGTTCACGCCCGACAGCGAAGTGGTGCTGGAGCGCAACGAGGATTACAATTGGGGCCCGGCCTTCACCGGCATGAGCGGCGCCAGCCAGATCGGGCAGATCGTCTACACCATTATCGCCGAGCCGGCAACGCGAATTGCGGCGCTGGAGAGCGGCGAATTGGACTTCATTGAGGAAGTGCCGACGATTGACTTCGAGCGGATCAGTTCGACGCCGGGTTACTTGACGGTTGATGTGCCCCAGCCCGGCTCCGGCTGGAGCCTGATGATGAACGTGCGTCAGGCGCCGCTGGATGATCTGGCCGTGCGCCGCGCCATTCAGTTGGCCAGCGACAAAGAAGGCATGATCGCGGCGATCTGGGACGGGATCGGCCAGGTGGGTTGCGGCCCGATCACGCGGGCGACCTTCGCCTTCGACGAAGCGACCTGCTCGATGTACACCTACGATGTCGAGGCGGCCAACCAGGTGCTTGAGGAAGCCGGCTACGTCGATAGCAATGGCGACGGCATCCGCGAGAAAGACGGCGCCGATCTGGTGATCAAGCACTACTATCGCGCTGAGTCGCCGCTTTCACAGTTGATGGCCCAGTATATGCAGGCCGACCTGGCGCTGGCCGGGATCAATGTCGAACTGAACGGCCTGAGCGCTTCGGGCTACTTCGACGCTGTGCGCGCCGGTGAGCATCACACCCAGAACTGGTGGGACACCGGCACCGACCCGGACGTTGTGCGCATCCTGCTGTACAGCACGAATGCCGGGGGCGGCACGAATCGCAACAACTACGAGAATGCCGAGATGGACGCGCTGATCGATGCGGCCGCCGCTGAAGCCGATCCGGCCCAACGTGTCGAGCTGTACAGCCAGATCCAGCAGAAGGTGATGGACGAAGCGATCATGGTTTTCTACAACGACCCGCTGACGCTTTACGCTCACACTGAGGCGCTTTCGGGCGCGGTGATGTACCTGGGCGGCAACTATGCTTACTTCGCCGCCGCTTCGTTAGCTGAGTAGTTCCGTTTGGGGCGTTGGTTCGGCCACAGGCGGAACCAACGCTCCATCAAACCCTGGAGGGGCGCCATGCTCCGCTATATTGGCAACCGCTTGCTGGCTTCCATTCCGACCGTGCTCCTGGTAACGGTGCTGGTCTTTTTGATTCTGCACCTGATCCCCGGCGACCCGGCCGAGATCTTCCTGGGCGATAGTCGCAGCACGCCTGAAATGCTGGCGCAGGTGCGCACCGAGATGGGCCTCGACCGACCGCTGCATATTCAGTACCTTTCTTATATGGGCGGGGTGCTGCAGGGCGATTTCGGGCGCTCACTGAACACGAATCGACCGGTGCTCGACGAGATTGTCGGGCGGTTTCCGGCCACGCTGGAGTTAACTCTGGCGGCCATGCTGATCGGCACGGTGCTGGGCACGGTATTGGGCATTGTCTCGGCCTTGTTCCACAATACCTGGATCGACTCGGCGGCGATGGCGCTGGCGCTGCTCGGCGTCTCCATGCCGATTTTCTGGATGTCGCTGCTGCTGATTTTCGTCTTTTCGGTCTGGCTCAACTGGTTCCCGGCCATCGGCGAGGGCGGCCTGGAACGGTTGGTGCTGCCGGCTTTTGCGCTGGGCCTGATCAGTTCCAGCACGCTGGCCCGGCTCGTGCGCAGCAGCATGCTTGAGGTACTGGGCCAGGATTTTGTACGTACGGCGCGAGCCAAGGGCCTGACGGAACGGGTGGTGGTGTTACGCCACGCGCTAAAGAATGCGCTCATTCCAACGATTACGGTGCTGGGCCTGCAATTCGGCCAGTTGCTCGGCGGCGCGGTGATCACCGAGACGATTTTTGCCCGGCGCGGCCTTGGGCGGCTCTATGTTGAGTCGATCCTGAACAAAGATTTCACGATGGTGCAGGCGCTGACGCTTTTTCTAGCCATCGCCTATGTGCTGATCAACTTGCTGGTTGATGTGGCGTATGCCGCCGTCGATCCCAGGATTGCGTATGACTAACCGCACGCTTGCCCAACAAACCGACGCCGGCAAGGCGCCGCCGACGCCGCTCCGCTCGCGTTCGCTCTGGGGCGATTCGCTCTATCGCCTGACGCGCAACCCCGGCGCTGGAGTGGGCTTGATCTTGCTCGTGCTGCTGATTCTGGCGGCGATTTTCGCGCCGCAGATCACGCGTTTTGATCCAGTGCTCCTCGCGCCGCGCGATCGACTGCAGCCGCCCAGCCTTGAGTACTGGTTCGGCACCGACATGTTCGGGCGCGATATTTTTACGCGGGTTGTCTTCGGTACGCGGATTTCGCTGCTGGTTGGGGTTGTGTCGGTGGTGATCGCCACCTTGCTCGGCGTAAGCATGGGGCTGATCGCGGGTTACTTCGGCGGCCTGGCCGATGCGCTGGTGATGCGCGCCGTTGATGTGATGCTGGCCTTTCCCGGCATTCTGCTCGCCTTGGTGATTGTGGCTGTGCTCGGCCCCGACCTGCTCAATGCAATGATCGCGGTCGGCATTTCGGCAGCGCCGACGTATGCACGGGTTACGCGTGGAGCCGTGCTGCAAATCAAGAGCAGCCTGTTTATTGAGGCGGCCACGGTGATTGGCGCGTCGACCTGGCGGATTATGTTGCGCCACCTCTTGCCGAATATTCTCGGCCCGATCGTAGTGGTAGTGACGCTCGGCGTCGCCGGGGCGATCATCGCCGGCGCGTCGCTCAGCTTCCTTGGCCTGGGCGCTCGTCCGCCCACGCCCGAGTGGGGCCTGATGCTCAGCGAGGGGCGCAACTTCCTGCGTCAGGCCTGGTGGATCTCAACGTTCCCTGGCCTCGCGATTATGGCTACGGTACTGGCGATTAACCTGGTCGGCGATGGCCTGCGCGATGCGCTCGACCCGCGCATGAGGAAATCGTAGCCGCCGAGTGGGCCGAACGATCCGCAGATTACGCAGATGACGCAGAGGATGCAAAAAGGCAAGTGGGGGCGATCCAACGTGGTCGCCCGTGGAATTAAGGATAACCATGCAACGATTTGCCGAGCAAGTCGCCATTGTAACCGGCGCGGGCAACGGGATTGGTCGGACGATTGCCGAGGCGTTTGCCGCCGAAGGCGCGGCTGTCGTGATTGCCGAGATTAACCAGGCAGCGGGTGAAGCTGCGGCGCACGCGATCACTGCGGCCGGCGGGCGGGCGACGGCGATTGGGGTTGATGTAGCCGACGAGGCGCAGGTAGCCGCCATGGTCACCCAGGCGGTGGAAACCTTTGGCCAGGTAGATATTCTGATCAACAATGCCGGTGTGGTGGCGCACAAACTGCTGATCGAGATGGAGCGCGCGGTCTGGGATCGCCAACTTGCCGTGCAACTCACCGGGCCGTTGCTCACGGCGCAACAGGTGGCGCGGCACCTGATCGCGCGCGGCGCACCGGGGCGGATCGTAAACATCTCGTCGGTGTCGGCGCTGATGGGCCGGGTGAAGGGCGGCGCGCATTGCACCTCGAAGGCCGGCCTGACCCTGCTGACCAAGGTGCTGGCGATGGAGTTGGGCGCGTATGGCATTACGGTGAATGCCGTGGCGCCGGGCCTGATCGATGTGCCGGCGCAGCGCGACGAACTGAACCTTTCGAGCGCCTACAAAGAGCGCTACTTGCAAGAAGTTCCGCTCGGGCGGATCGGCGAGCCGAACGACATTGCGCAGATGGTGCTCTTCCTCTGCTCGGATGCGGCAAGCTGGATCAGCGGCCAACTGCACGTGGTGGACGGCGGGTTGATGGCCGGCCATCTTTCGTTCCAGGGCGTGCATGACTTCACAATGCTCGGCGGCACGAGCGTGAATCCAGGTGGGCAATCGTGAGTGCCCCATTTTACCTACACGGTGCGCGCCTGATCGACGGTAGCGGTGATCTGCCCCCGGATGAACCTTACGCGTTGCTGATCGACGGGCCAAAGATCGTTGCCGTGGCGCCGGAGCGCGAACTGGCTTGCCCCGCCGGCGCGCAGCCGTTCGACGTCGGCGGTATGACAATCATGCCCGGCCTGATCGACTGCCACGACCACCTCGCCAACCTCGAAGGCAGCATGCAGGCCCGCGCCGCGATCACGCCGACGCTGGCGATCTTCAAGACGGCGCAAGTCTTTCACGACACGCTACTCGGTGGCTGTACGAGCGTGCGCGACGCCTCGGGCGTGGATCTGGGCATGAAACAGGCGATCGAGCAGGGGCTGATTCCCGGCCCGCGGCTGAAGATCAGCATAGTCATTCTGTCGCAACTCGGCGGTCACAATGATCACACCGAGCCGTGCGGAATCGACTCGACCTTTCCCAAGTTGCAAACCATCCCCGACGGTATTTGCGACGGCGTAGACGCCTGCCGGCGTAAGGTGCGCGAAGTGGTGCGCGCCGGGGCCGACTGGATTAAAATTGCGACGACCGGCGGGGTGGGCACGCCGATTGGCGGCCCGCTGTTGCGCCAGTTTTCGCCGGCTGAACTGGAGGCGATTGTCGATGCGGCGCACGCGGCGGGCAAGCCGGTAATGAGCCATGCCTACGGCGGCGAGGGCGTGCAGATCTGCCTTGACGCGGGCGTGGACAGCATCGAGCACGGCGCCGCGCTGGATGACGCGCTGATTGAGCAGATGGCGCGGCAGGGCACCTGGCTCGTGCCGACCTTCACTGTGCTGCGCAAAGTGATTGAAATCGACGCGGCGAACCCCGGCTTGTTACCGGCCTACATGGCCCCGAAGGCGCGCTGGCTGGTTGAACAACAGCGCGCGAGTTTCCCCAAGGCGCTGGCGGCGGGGGTGAAGATCGCCATGGGCACCGACGCGGGCGGCTTCGGCCATGGGCGCAATGCGGCTGAACTGGCCTATATGGTCGAGGCGGGCATGACGCCGATGCAGGCGATTGTGGCGGCGACGCGCATGGGCGCGGCCTGCATGGGTCTCGGTGATCAGGTGGGCCAGTTGCGTGCGGGCATGCTCGCCGACCTGCTGGTAGTGGCTGGCGACCCGCTGGCCGATGTGCGCGTGTTGGAGGATCGGGCGCGGCTGCGGCTGATCATGAAGGATGGCGTGATGGTAAAGGATACGCTGGTAAAACGCGCCCTGAAGGGCGCTGCTCATGGTGGCGGAGCAGTTGGCCGCTGAAGCGGCCTGGGCGACCACGAGGGTCGCCAGTACGGCGATGGGCGACGATGGGCGGCGATGGGCGGCAATGTAGGGGCAGTCCATGTGGCTGCCCGATGCAACCACGATAGATCGCCCGTACGGCGGGGCGGCGGGGTAGGGCGCGTTTACCACGGAGCAATAGAATGACGAACCAATGGCGTCCCCTCGCCGGCAAGGTAGCCCTAGTAACCGGTGCCGGGCGTGGGTTGGGCTACGGCATTGCGCGTGCGCTTGGGCGCGCCGGAGCCAGTGTTTGCCTGACCGATATTGACTCTGGTGAGTTGGCTCAGGCGGCGGCAGCGGTGACGAGCGACGGCACACCGACGCTGGTGTTACCACTTGACGTAAGCGATCAGGCCGCCTTCCGGCAGACTGTTGATGCGGTTGTGGCGCACTGGGGTCGGGTGGATACGCTGGTGCATGCGGCGATTCTGATGCCGCTGGTCCGCTTTGCCGACACATCCGACGAGCTCTGGTGGCGGCAGATCCAGGTGAGTCTGGGCGGGCTGTATAATGCCACCCGCGCGGTTTGGGATGTGCTGGCGGCGCAGGGCGGCGGGCATATTATCGGTGTGGCGAGTGGCTCGAGTGTGCGCGGCTACGTTGATGAAGTAGCCTATTGCGCGGCCAAGCATGCCCAGGAAGGCTTTATGAAAGCCCTCGCTCTGGAAGCGGCGCCGTTGGGAATTGCGCTGAATAGCATCGGCCCCGGTGCATCGGTCAAGCCCACCGGGATCAGTTGGGCCGAACTGGCCGAGGTGCCGCCCGAGCAACAGGCGGCCTGGGTCGATCCGGTAGCACTGGGTCAAGCTTTTGCCTGGCTGGCGGCGCAACCGCCGCCGCGCTTCAGCGGCCTGCGCTTTGACGCCGGCCCAATTGTGCAGAGCATCGCCGCCGAAGGGCCGGCTTTCAGCTTCGACCCCGCCAAGGTAACGCTCTACGTTGACGATTTTATTGCCCGCCAGCGGTGGATGGCTGAGTATCCGGGGTGAAATCCGCAGATTGCGCAGATGCGGCGGCAAGGACCACAGTTCGCTAGCCGCACGAGCGCTGCGATCAGCCGTTTCAGCCCGCTGCTCCGCAACCGCAGCGATCGCTGCTATGCTATCAGCCGCTTCAGCGGCCCGCTGCTCCGCAACTACGAGCAGCGCCCTTCAGGGCGCGTTGCGCAATGCCGAGTTTAAATCCTTATTCTTCAGGGCACGGCGCCCAGGAACAACCAATGAACCTTCCTCCCGTCAATGTCTTGATCGCTTCCTACCTGGAGCCGGAACATATTCATACCATTCGCACCGTAAGCGACCGGCTGAATGTGATCTATACGCCCGGCTTGTTAGCGCCGCCGCGCTACCCCGCCGACCACACGAATATGCTCGACCGCAGCCCGGAAGACGAGGCGCGCTGGCGCAGTTTGCTGGCCGAGGCCGAGGTGCTCTTCGATTTTGATCACACCAATCGGCCGAATTTGCCTGATCTGGCGCCGCGTGTGCGCTGGGTTCAAGGTTCGAGTGCCGGTATCGGTCAGTTTGTGCAGCGCATGGGCTATTTCGAGCGTATGCCCAATACCGTTTTCACCACCGCGAGTGGCGTGCACAGCCAGCCGCTCGCCGAGTTCTGCGCAATGGCGCTGCTGATGTTCTCGCGCAACGCCTGGCAGATGCAACGGCTCCAGGCCGAGCGGCGCTGGGAGCGCTTTGGGGCAACCGATCTGGCGGGACGCACGCTGGGCGTGATTGGTGTGGGTCGGATCGGCTCAGCGGTAGCTCGCCTCGGCCAAGCGCTGGGGATGACCGTGCTGGGCGTGAAGCGCACAACCACAGGCGTTGTTCCCGCCGATCTTGGCTGTGACGAACTGTATGGCCCGGCGGATCTGCCCACTGTGCTGCGCCGCGCCGCGTATCTGGTGCTGATCACGCCGCACACCAGCGAAACCGATCAACTGATCGGCGCCGCTGAGTTGGCCATGCTCCCGCCCAACGCCGTACTGATCAACATTGGGCGCGGCTCGCTGATTGACGAAGACGCGCTGATCGCCGCGCTGCGCTCCGGTCGGTTGGGCGGCGCCGCCCTCGATGTTTTCGCCACCGAGCCATTGCCACCCGACAGCCCGCTCTGGACGCTGCCGAATGTGTTGATCAGCCCGCATTCGGGTAGCACCAGCGACCGCGAGAATGCGCGCCTCACCGCCCTCTTTTGCGACAATTTGCAACGCTACCTCGCCGGCACCCCGCTGCGCAATGTGCTCAGTTCTGCCACGTTGTATTGAACAACGGGCTTGATCCTGCCGGCGAACGCGGAAATGACGCGCCTTCGTCTGAAACCTGACCGATCGCTGGTTTACCTAGCTTTGGCCAACGTTGCCTCAACCTGCGTGATCGCTTGGGCGACCCCGGCTTCGGCGGCAATCTGCCGACCAACAGCGGCAGCGCGGGCGCGCTTAGGCGGCGTTGTTGCCGCTTCGATCGCACCGGCGAGGCGTTCGGCCGTCAGCCGCCGCCGCGGGATCGGCGCCGGTCCGACACCCAGCATATGCACGCGTTCGGCCCAGAAGGGCTGATCGGCGAAGAACGGCACAAGCACCGCCGGTACTCCCGCTCGCAGACTGGCGCCCGTTGTACCCGCGCCGCCGTGGTGGACCACCGCCGCCATCTGCGGGAAGAGCCAGGCGTGCGGCACCTCGTCGATCATAAGCACATCGGCGAGCAGATGGTTGGCATCAAGCCCGCCCCACCCGCGCATTAAGATTCCTCTTCGTCCGCTCAACGCCAGCGCACGCAACGCCAGTTCGCCGGTTCGGCGCGGATCGCGCGTATTCATGCTGCCAAAACCAATATAAACCGGCGGATCACCCGCGCTGAGAAAGGCCGTGAGTGCAGCGGAAGGAGTGTAGCTTGACGGCTGGTCGAGAAACCAGAAGCCGGTAATCTGGGCGTTGGCGGGCCAATCGGCGGGCTTGGGCGCCACGAGCGAACTGTAGGCAAAGAGCGTGGGCCTCCCCTTTTGCACGGCGCGCCCGAGTGTCGGATACCACGGCAGCGCCGACAGCGCTGCATCAGTGCGCACCTGGTTGAGCAACGGGTGTAACCCCTGCCAGAACAGCAACTCAGCCAGATGATGGGAGGCCCGGTTGAGTGCCGGCCAGCTAATCGGCGGCTGCGGCAGGAGCGGCGCGGGAAATGCGCCGGTTGCCAATAAGGGCAAACTGGGCGTATGAGCCGATGCAAACAGTGTAGCCCGCCCGGCGTAACCCTACGCCAAGGGCGATCGCCGGTTGAACATCGCCGCATGAGCCAACCGCAAGAATCGTGATCTTCATCGTAGCTCCTTACAGCATTGCTCAGATCGCTTGAGCCTGCACAACCAGGCGCGAGCGCAGCGCGCTACCCGGTTCAGTGGCCTCAACAGCTCAGTCATGCTGCTCAGTGCGCTAGATAATCAATTCAAAGCCTGATGCGCCAAGTGTAGGGCAGTTGAACTTGTCGGATCTGACTGAAGTTGCCATTCATTTGCCCGTAGTCATGGTAACTACCCCGCCGCCTTCCGTGACGGTGGTGCGCCGCTCAATCGACCAGATCGACGTACGGTTCCGCACAACCTGGGAGAGTCGCGGTGGCCTGGCGATCTTCGGCCTCCCAATCAGTCAGGTGCGTACCAGACGCGACGGCACGGTGATCCAAATCTTTGAGCGTGCCAGGTTGGAGTTACGCGGCTCCGATGTGCAAATCGGCCTGATCGCCGTGGAGTTGGGGTACAGTCGGTCGCCAAGTGCCAACCCCGACGACCTCGACGATGACGATCGCACCTGGTATCGCCCGGAAACGGGGCACGTGATCGGAGCGCCATTCCGTTCGTACTGGAGTGGTTCCGACGGCTTGCTGATCTTCGGCCTGCCGATCGCGCCGCTCAGCATCGATGATGACGGACGTGAAAGCCAGTGCTTCGAGCGCGCCTCCTGTATAATACGCACATCGAATGCCGCACCATGATGGAGATGCAATAATGGCGAGCCATGATCTGGCCGATCTGATCCGCACGATTCCCGATTTTCCGCTGCCGGGGATCCAATTCAAAGATATTACGACGCTGATCAGCAATGGCCCGGCCTTTAGCCAGGTGATCAACACAATGGCTGAGCGTTACCAGGGGCACGGGATCGATGCCGTGGCCGGCGTCGAGTCGCGCGGGTTTATCTTCAGTGCGCCGATTGCCTTGCTGCTTGGGGTGGGCCTCGTGCCGATCCGTAAACCGGGCAAACTTCCGGCGGATAAGTATCAGATCGAGTACGACCTGGAGTACGGCTCCAACAAGCTGGAGATCCACCGCGACGCCTTCACCGAGGGCGCTCGCGTGCTTCTCGTTGATGATTTGCTTGCCACCGGCGGCACGATCGCCGCAGCGAGCAAGTTAATCGAGCAGGCCGGCGGCACCGTGGCGGAACTTGCCTTCGTGATCGAACTGACCTTCCTCAACGGCCGCGCCAAGCTCGGCTCGTACCCGATCTATTCGCTCATCCAATACTGAATCAATCTGAAATCCAACAGGGCGACCACGCGGGTCGCCCCTGCGTCGTGCGTCGTGCGCACATCCTATTGACAAATCCTCTGCTCCCTCGTATACTATCGGAAACCGCTTTCCTAGTCGTTCATCCCACGGTTGTGCAGCCAAAGAATGGCTGACACATCGATAGCTTGTTGCGCTTTGGAAAGAACTCCAACCCGCTTCTTGTGTTATTCGAACTTCTGACTTCTGACTTCTGACTTCTGAGCTAGCGGCATTGTAGCCGCAACAAGCACAAGGAACGTGCAATGCCTACGATCGATGAGATCGCGCGGCTGGCGCAGGTATCGCCGGCCACGGTTTCCAAGGTGGTCAACAATCGTCCGTACGTCAGCGCGGAAACGCGGCGGCGGATCGAGCGTGTGATCGCGGAAACGGGCTTTGTGCCCAGCCAACGCGCCCGCGGCCTCAGCCAGCGGCGTTCGTATGTGCTGGGCCTTATGGTGCCCTACACCTCCGATCAGCTTTTCAGCGACCCTCACCTGCTTGAGATTATGCGTGGGATCGAGGCCGAGGCCAACCTGCGCGAGTATAATCTGCTGCTCTCAACCGCACGTGCCCCTGCCGATGCGGCCAGCGCCTGTGTGCGTCTGCTGCGCAGTGATGTGATCGATGCTGCGGTTGTAGTCGAGACGCTCGATTTGCAACCCTTTACGGTTGCCCTCACTGAGCAAACCGCGCCCTGGGTGGTGATCGGGTACGCTCAGCAGGCGGCTACCCATACGGTACACGCCGACGACTACGGTGGTGCACTGCTCGCCACACGCCATTTGCTCGAACTCGGCCACCGCCGGATTGGTCTGATCACCAGTAACCCGCGCCCGTTTGCGCTCGAAGAGCGTCTGTGCGGCGTGCGTGATGCCCTGGGCGAAGCTGACCTCGTTCTCGATGATGCGCTGATCGCTGTAGGCGATCTCTCGACGGCCAGCGGTGAACAGGCCGGACGCCAATTACTCGATCGATCGCATCCGCCGACGGCGATTTTTGCGCTCAACGATCGGATGGCGTTTGGCGTTGTGCGCGCCGCTGCCGATCTTGGCCTGCGCGTCCCCGACGACCTGTCCGTGGTTGGTTTTGATGATATTTCCCAGGCGGCGCTGCTGACTCCGGCGCTCACAACCGTGCGCCAACCCGGCTATGCGCTGGGCGTTGCGGCGGCCCGCCTGCTTTTTGCGTTGCTCGATGGGAAGCCGCCCGGCCCGCTTGGCCCAATCCCTACCGAGTTGGTGCTGCGCGGCAGCACTGCGCCGCCACGTACCCTGGAAAGGGGGTAAGCGTCGCATTGTTCATGGCCCGGTTCGCAGTTGGTTAACTGCCGTTCGTTCCAGCGTTGGAGGTACGGCAATGCAGCGTTTTGAAAGGAGCGATGACCGATGGTTACCCGTACGATGAAGTGGATCAGCCTGACGGCGTTGTTCGCCGTTGTGCTCGCAGCCTGTGGCGTGAGCACGGCCCCGCAAGGCGGCACCGGCAGCACCGCGCCGACAACGGCGCCGGCTGTGGAAGCGCCTTCCGGCGATGCAATCACTATTCGCTGGCGCACCCGCCCCGGCGATGCTGCCGAGCAGCAGGTGTATGAAGAACTGAACGCGCTCGTCAACGAGCAGTTGGCTACCCAGGGCATTCAGGCTGTCTACGATCCCGCGCCCAACCAGGGCTATTTCGAGAAGCTGAAGACTGAATTGGCGGCGGGCAATGCGCCCGATATCTTCTGGATCGGTGGCGTCGAACTAGCGGACTTCGTGAACACCGGCGAGATCCTCGACCTCAAGCCGCTGATGGACGCCGATACCTCGTTCGACATTAATGCGTTCTACCCGAATGTGATGGAGGAACTCACCCGCGATGGCGCGATTTATGGCTTGCCCCGCGACATCTCGACGATGGTAACCTACTACAACGCCGACATGTTCGCGGCGGCCGGACTGCCCACGCCAAAAGAATTGGCCGAGCAGGGCAACTGGAACTGGGAGACGATGCTGTCGAGCGCTCAGGCGATGACCGACCCGGCGAATCAGCAGTACGGTATCGGCTTCGGTAACTGGTGGGGCCCGGGTTGGGGGTACTTCGTACAAGCCGCCGGCGGCAGCCCGTTCACTCCTGACCGCACCGGCTGTGCGCTGAATAGCCCTGAGGCGATCGCGGGCGCGACCTTCGTGCAGAACCTCTACAACGACAACTTGCTCCCCGCCGGCGATCAGGACGGTGAGGCGCTGTTCAATGCCGGTAAGGTCGGCATGTACTTCAATGGACGCTGGTTCACCCCCGGCGTGCGTACCAACTCGACGTTCGAGTGGGACGTAGCCGTGATGCCCACCGGCCAGACGGAAAGCACCTGGCTCTTCTGGGGGCCGTACCTGGTGAGCGAGCGCACGGCCGACGCTGATGCAGCCTGGCAGGTATTGAAGATCCTGACCAGCGCTGAGGCTACCGGTCGGGTTGCCGCACTGGGCACCAACATCCCGCCGCGTAGTGATCAGGCGGCTGTCGACGCCTTCCTTGGCGCTTCGCCGCCCGCGAACAATCAGGCCTTCCTCGATGGCGTGCCCTACGCTGCGCTCGAAGCGCCGGTGTGGGAGGGCAACTGGGCCGACTTCAGCGGCACGGTGCAAAGCCTCTGGGATCAGATGATCGCCGGTCAGATCACGCCTGAAGAGTTCGGTCAGCAGGCCTGTGAGCAGACGGCGGAAACCTTTACGCCGTAAGTATTTGGAAGCAGGCGGCAGGCGGCAGGAAAAACGCCCCAGATTGCAGAGCGCGCAACAGTTTCATCTGCGCAATCTGCGCAATCTGCGGATGGCTGCTTCCTGCCGCCTGCCTCTTCCTAATCCCAGGAGTATCTCCATGAGCAACGCGCAGACAACGCTCGCCCCCGCAGCGCCGCGTAGCCCGATGAGCCAGCGCCGGCTCCGCGAGACTCTCGATGCCTATGGGATGCTCATGCCGACGATCCTGGGCGTGGGCATCTTTTTTGTCATCCCACTGGCTATTTCGCTTTTCCTGAGTTTTACCGATGCGCGGCTCTTCGGCGACCCGAATTTCGTCGGCTTCGCCAATTACTTGCGCGCCTTAGGCAACGCGACCTTCTGGACCTCAATCCGCAATACCTTCGTGTTCTCTCTGGCGACGATGGTGTTTTCGATTGTCCCGGCGCTGATCCTGGCCATCTTGCTGAATGAGAAGATTATTGCCCGCTCGTTTTTTCGCGCCGCGTTCTTTATTCCCGTTGTCGCTTCTGTGGTCGGTGTGTCGCTGCTCTGGCGCTACCTACTGAACGTCGACTTCGGCTTCGTAAACTACGCGCTCTCGCTGGTGGGTATTGGGCCCATCCCCTGGCTCACGCGCCCGGAATGGGGCCTGATTAGTGTAATCATCGTCTTCAGTTGGAAGACGATCGGCTACAACATGGTGATCTTCCTGGCTGGCCTGCAAGGCGTACCGGCCCAACTATATGAAGCGGCCAGCCTCGATGGCGCGAATCGCTGGCGGCAGTTCTGGAATATTACTCTGCCCATGCTTTCGCCGACGACCTTCTTTGTGGTGGTCACGACGCTGATTAACTGCTTGCAAGTCTTCGATGTGCCGATCGCCCTTGGCCTGACGCGGGGCAATACCGTCGGCCCCGCCGACTCGATGCTCACCGTAGTGCCGCTGCTGTACCGCGAGGCGTTTCTCGCCGGTCGTATGGGGTACGCATCGGCTCTGGCCTGGATTCTCTTTGTGATCATTATGGTGATCACATTTGTGCAGTTTCGGGTTTCCAGCCGTTGGGTTAACTACGATTAAGCAGCAGGAGGCAGGGTTATGGCTGGTCGCATTTTACGGCGTCCCTACGAATATGCCATCGCATATGCAATCTTGATCATCACCGGCTTTTTGATGGTCTTTCCCTTTATCTTTATGATCATGTCCTCGCTGAAGACGTCGTCGGAGGTAGTGCAGGTGCCGCCGCAGCTCTTCCCCAGCGTCATCCAGCTTGGTAACTATTTTGAAGTGCTGCGGATCGTGCCGATCGGTACGCAACTCTGGAACACAGTGCTGGTCACCCTGGGCGTCGTGGCGGGCTGGATCGTTACCTCCGTGTTGGCTGCGTATGCTTTTGCGCGCCTGGAGTTTCCCGGCCGCGAGTGGCTCTTCGGCGCCTACCTCGGCACGCTGATGGTGCCCTTTGCCGTGCTGATTGTGCCGATGTACCGGATTATGCTCGTCTTCGGTTGGGTCGATCGGCTTGAAGCGCTGATCATTCCCTGGATCTTCACCGCCTATGGTACGTTCTTGCTGCGCCAGTTTTTTATGAGTATCCCAAAGGATCTTGAAGAGGCCGCAATGATGGACGGCGCCAGCCGTTGGGGCATTCTCTTTCGGGTTTTTATGCCGCTTGCCCGCCCGGCGATCGCAACCCTTTCGACCTTTGGCTTCCTCTATGCCTGGAATAGTTTCCTCTGGCCGCTGATTATTATCAGCAGCCCGCAGAAAAAGGTGATCACGCAGGGGCTCGTTGATCTGCAGGCGCTCTACGCCGCCCGCGTCGATTTAGTAATGGCCGGCTCTACGCTGGCTGTACTGCCCACGTTGTTGATCTTCTTGCTTGCGCAGCGCTACTTCATCGAGGGGATCGCTACCTCGGGCCTGGCTGGAAGGTGATCATCAGGCGGCATGCGGCAGGCGGCAGGTTGCCTGCTTCCCTTGTCCCTCTTCCCCTTCCGGCTTCAACCTGCTAGACTAGAGCACTGAGCAGCATGACTGAACTGCTGCGGCCACTGAACCGGGTAGCGCGCTGCGCTCACGCCTGGTTGTGCAGGCTCAAGCGATCTGAGCAATGCTGTAGGGGCTGTCAGACTGTCAGACTGAGCTCTGTCAGACTGAAATCTCTCGACTGAGCGAGGTTTTCATGGCCCAGATGCTTCCCACCGCGCCCCATCGCCGGATGAATCTACTTACCGGCGATTGGGTGCTGGTTTCACCCCATCGGACGCAGCGGCCCTGGCAAGGCCAGGTCGAAACGCCGCCGCCCGCTGAGCGTCCAACCCACGATCCCGAATGTTATCTCTGCCCTGGTAATCCGCGTGCGGGTGGTGCGATCAATCCGGCCTACACCAGTACGTTTGTGTTCGCGAACGACTACGCTGCGCTCCTCCCCGACACCGCTCCAACGACCTATCACCTTGGTCTCGACGATACGGCGCCACCCTTGCTTGTCGCTGAGGGCGAGCGCGGTATTTGTCGGGTGGTATGTTTCTCGCCCCGCCACGATCTTACGCTTTCCCAAATGCGTGTGGCCGAAGTGCGGATCGTGGTGGACGCCTGGGCGGCGCAGTATGAGGAGTTAGGCGCCATCCCGTGGGTGAACCACGTGCAGATTTTCGAGAATCGCGGCGCGATGATGGGCGCCTCGAATCCGCATCCGCACGGTCAGATCTGGGCTACAGCCAGCCTACCGGTTGAGCCGGCCAAAGAGCTCGCCCAGCAACGCGCTTACTATGGCGCTCACGGGCGGCCGCTGCTGCTCGATTATCTGGAACTGGAATTGCGCGAACGGGAGCGGATCGTCTGCGCGAATGAGCGCTTTGTCGCCCTGGTGCCTTTCTGGGCCGTCTGGCCATTCGAGACGTTAGTGTTGCCGCGTGCGCCGCGCGGCGCCCTCCCCGATCTCGACGAGGCTGAGCGCGACGCCCTCGCCGATATTTTGTGTCGTCTCACCCGGCGCTACGATACCCTTTTCCAGACCAGTTTTCCCTATAGTATGGGCTTCCATCAGTGCCCCACCGACGGCGCGGCCCACCCGGAGTGGCAACTCCATGCCCACTTCTACCCGCCGTTGTTGCGCTCGGCTACCGTGCGTAAGTTTATGGTCGGCTTTGAGTTGCTTGGTATGCCCCAGCGTGACATCACCCCCGAGAGTGCTGCCGAACGGCTACGCGAACTGCCTGAGTAGCGTTCGTTATGAGCGAACTAATCGTCGAGACAATCCACAAAGCCTATGCCGCAACGCCGGTGCTGCGCGGGGTGAGTCTGAGCGCGGAGCCCGGAACGGTGACTGTGCTGCTTGGCCCGTCGGGTTGCGGCAAAACCACGCTGTTGCGGATCATCGCCGGCCTGGAGCGCGCCGACACCGGACGGGTGAACTTTGCCGGCCAGGTGATCGATGCTGTGCCGGCGCATCGGCGTGGTTTTGGGTTAATGTTTCAGGACTATGCGCTGTTTCCGCATCTGGATGTAGCGGCGAATGTGGCCTATGGCTTGCACGTGGGGGGGATGGGGCGCGCTGAAGCGGCGGAACGGGTGGCGGCGCTGCTCGATCAGGTGGGCCTAAGCGGGTATGCGCAACGGCGCGTCTACGAGCTTTCCGGGGGCGAGCGCCAGCGTGTGGCCCTGGCCCGCACCCTGGCCCCGAATCCGCGCCTGCTCATGTTCGACGAACCGCTGGCTGCGCTCGACCGTGAATTGCGCGAACGGCTCCAGGACGAACTACGCGCCATCCTGCGCCGCGTCGGCATAACAGCACTCTACGTCACGCATGATCAAGAAGAAGCATTTGCCCTCGCCGATCAGGTAATACTGCTCAATGCCGGCCAGGTCGAGCAATCCGGCGCCCCGCTGGCGCTCTATCAGCGCCCGGCGAGCCTCTGGGCAGCGCGTTTTCTCGGCTTGCGGAATATCTTTGCCGGCACCCTGCTGAACGCCGAGCGGGCGCAAACAGTGTTCGGTGCGTTACACGGTGTTACCGTGGATGCAGAGGCGGCCGGCCCGGCGGAAGTAGTGATTGCGCCGGATGCCGCACAGCCGGCAACAGCGGAAGCGCCGAACGAACTGCGCGGTGTGTTGGAGGATGTACAGTTTCGGGGACGGTTTACCCGCGTTCGGTTGCGGCATGCCTCGGGGCTTGCGCTCAACCTGGAACTGCCCGCGCCGCCAGGGCCGGTGGGAGCGGAGGTCGTACTGAGTCTACGACCCGAGCGGGTGCTCTTCTATGCGCCCACCGCCGCTGCTTGACGCGGCCAGGTGAACAGGTATATGCCTAATTCTCCCACTCTAGCGCTCTACCTTGATCCGCGCACGAAGATATCCGGCCAGGGCTTAAACTCGGTAAAAAAGGTGTCCTGGCTCACTAGCGCGTCGCCCTGGCGGATGGTGCGGTACACATTGACCTGCAGCCCGCCGCGAGCCGTGTCGCTCTGGCGGAGGCTCCCGCGTGGCGCCTCAGGGTCGTCAATATAGACTGGCTCGCTGGGGGCAGGCGTGCGTTCCAATAGTTCATGGCTCATAGCCACTTCGCGATTGGTCGGGGTGCCATACAGCGCAATGCTGAGGCGCTGGTGCTGGAGGTCGACATAACTCTCCATCAGCAGCCAGTTAGGGCTATCGTTCACAAAGCGCAGATCGTAGACTCCGGTGAAGATCGCGGCGTCGAGGCCGGGCGGTTCGCCAAGTTCTTCATACCAACTGATCCGAAACGAGTGCTCGTGGCGCTCGGTGATCGGCAGGCCACCCCAGAACGCGGCGCGGAACACGGTGGTGCTCACCTGGCAAAGCCCGCCGCCCCACTCCTTCTGAGTACGATTGTCGATGATCGCATACCCTTCAGCGAAGCCGCGTTCGGCCGTCACCGGGCCGAGGTTATCGTTGAACGAGAAGCTTGCGCCGGGTGGAATGAGCAAGCCGTTCATCTGGCGCGCGCCGGCGCGAATGTTGGTGATCCGATACTCCTCGGAGTTGGCGAAGGAGCTTGCCCCGGCGCCCACCTGGCCGATAATGCCGAGGGCAGCGAGGTTGCTTTCGGTGACGGGCGGCGGGATGGCGCCGAGCGGCAATTCGATGGCGCGCGTGTTGCCGGCAAGCGCCGCACTGATCTGGCTCATCGTGGCGTTAGCGTCCAGGCCGAGCCCAGTTTCGCCCGCCGCGGTGATCTGTACATTTCCGTTGTTCCAGGCCACGCGCGGCAGCGTGCCCTCCTGGCGTACCGTGGCGGCGATCGGCAGTAGGGCCGAGCGAATGGCGCTCTGATCGATGCTGATGTTGTAGAGTGGACGATCGGCTTGTGCGCTGGTGCGTTCCAGGCTGATCCAGTTGGCAATGTGCGCGGGCGACCATTCCCAGCGACACCCGCGGATGCAACCGGCCTCGGCGCTGCTCAGCACGATTGAACCGGCGAGCAGAGTTTCCAGTTCAGCGGCAACCGGCGCCACGGCCGTATCGCGAATTGTCGGCTCTAGGGTTCGCGTGCGCAGCGTAATGCTCTGCGGGGTAAGGTTCTGCGTAGCGGCGGTGATCTCGGCGAGCATCTCGTCGACGAGCACCTGGGTGCCCCAGCGCTCGGGCGTGACGATGATATTCGGCCCGTCGAGGCGCAGATCGGCGTTCTCAGGCGCTGTGTCGATTGCGGCGGCAATGTCGAGCAAATACGCCTGCATGACCGTCTGATCAATCTTCAGACTGAGCGGCAGATCGACGCCCTGTTCCCAGATTGCGGCGGCGGTGCGCAGATTTTCCATGCGCGTGTCGTTCCGACCGAAGGTATAGGCGGTATTGAGCGCGCCGGCGAAGTCGAGGCTGATGCCGAGGTCGGCGGCGCTGGGGCGCCACGACTGCTCGCCGTATTGGATGGCTACCGGATTCGCCAGGAACGACTGGTGCGCGCGATTGAGGGTATTCTGGGCGGCGTTCACACGCATGCCACCGATATGCACGCCGCGCACGCTCAGGTTGGGGTACAGCCGCAGCGCAAAATCACGCTCGATCATGATCAGCGCCATAACGCCGACAGCAGCCCCAACAACGCCCAGGCTGCACAGCACTAGTAGCCATTCCAGGAGGCCAAGAATGCCCCGCCGCCGGCGGAGCCGCCGTGGGCGACGCGGCTGATCAACGCCCGCGCCGGTTGACACTGTCTGATTGCGCATGCTCTATACTTCCGCGTTCAGATCGGTTTAACGGTGTTTTGAGTGTACACCGCTCATGGCGCGGTGTCAACCGTTTTTTGGGTGTGCTGCTGTAAGCTGCGGGGGATGTTAGCAAAATGCAATCTGCAGTCGGACCATCTGCCAGTTCGCCTGGTGCATGCTGGGGGGGCCTGTTGGGGCGCGTCGCGCCGCGCCCTGCCGCCTACCTCCTCGCAGGTGGAGGGTTTTTGCCGTTGCCCGCACCCCCAACCCCGCTCCCTGCGCGGGAGCGGGGCTTCCGACAGCATCAGGACGCCGAATCTGCGGCGGCTCCCCCTGCTCCACGTGAGGGAGCAGGGGGCTGGGGGGATGCGG
>JBBRUG010000003.1:0-46178 GCA_038247995.1 Chloroflexales bacterium
GTCCGCTGCCCAGGCTCCAGAGCACCTCCTCGAAACGGAAATACCGGCTGAATACTTGTAACAACGAGCCTTCCCGCAATGCGGCCCGCTCTAAATCGGCGTTCGCGATCAACTGGCCGGGCACGCCGACGCCATGCATCCAGAACTCGTCGGCATAAAACCAGCCACTGTCGGCGACAATGCCGACCCGCACGCTCTGGGTATAATTCGGCACCCATCCGCTCATCTCAACCAACCCGCCATTCACCTGAAAGGGATAATCGTCACGGCGGTTATCGGTGTGGATGATCAGGCGGCCGGTCGCCGGCGTGTCGCTCCAGGCCCGTACGCCATAGCGCACCGCATTACCGCGTAAGCGGATCAGGCTGACCGCAGGCAAGCCCTGCCCAACTTCGTCGCCGGCCCGCAAGCGCAGCGCCGGCCCACCTGGCGTCGCCTCACGCGGAGCAGCCGTAAGGCTCTGGGCATCGATCCAGCGCGCCGCCACCCGCTGATCGAATTGGCTCCAAACCCAGACGCCGCCAAGCAGCGTAACGCCCAGGCTGAGGCTCAGCAGCACAATCCGCCGCCGCACGTCGTGTGCTCCAACCGGGCGCAAGCCGCGCAAGATCGTGATCACCAGGAGTGGGATCAGCAGGAGCAGGTAAGGCAGCAGCGTACGCTTAACCAGTAGCCCGATCAGGGTTACTGCGCCGATGAGCAGCAGATCCCGCCAACGCAACCCGCCGGCCACGCCGCGGACCAGCAACAGGCAAAGCATTGCGCCAATCGCGTTCGCCGGGCCGTCGTTGCTCAGGCTTGCGCCGACGTACGTAGCCATAGGTTGCAGCGCCACAAGCGTGGCGGCGGCGATCGGCAGCAAGGCCAGGCGCGGATCAGCGCCCGCCAATATACGGCCCGCCTGATAGGTGCAGCACACAACCAGCGGCAACAGCAGCACATTGAGCACCCGCAAGAGGTACACCTGTGCGTCAATCTCCAGCGGGCCGGCGCCGTGCAGCACAAGCGCAGCTATGCTGAAGTACAGCGGTGGGTCGCCGCCGACCTGGCGCGGCATATAGGCGTAACCCTGCGCTTCGTCAAGGGTTGTCGGCGGCGGATCAGGCTGCAAGTCCCATCCGTGACGATAAAAATCGTTGCGTGCGAGCGAGCCGACCAGCGCCTGCTCAAGCGCCGGACTGCGGTCGTCTGCCTTCGGAATACGGCCCAGTTCAGCCGTCAGCGCCGCGTACTCGTAGAGCATTGGCTCGTCGGGCGTCTGCCAGAGCGGGATGCCGAATGCGTAGATCAGGCCGTGGGCCAGGGCCAACAGCATCAGGAGCACCGGCGCAACCCGATCAACCCAGCGCGGCGCTGGGTCGATCCGTTGCAACTGCATTTGCTGATCCTGGTTGGTCATCGTTCCGTCAGGTGCTCCAAGAGCGCTACAGCCGTGCGCGGGTCGCTGCCGGCGGACAGCCGATACGCGCCCTGCGCCGTGAGCGCTTCCGCCACCGCCGGAGCCTGCGCACGCAGCAGATCAAAGCCCGGCTCGCGTGGATGGCTCAACAGCGCCCGCGCTGCGTCTACGTCCACCGGCTCGCAGCGACTGGCGCGGCCTTCAGCCCGTTCCACAAAACAAACCAGCGCCTGCTCGACATACGGCGCACTGCGTTGCTCAGCGCGCAACGCAACCGCCAATTTGCGTTTGCCGTTGGCCTGCACCTGCGGCGCCAGATCGGCCAACTCCGGGAATAACCGGGGCGCGTCCGGCAGCAAATGAATCCGGCCCGGGTTACCCCAGAGCCGCAGGCCCCGCTCCAGGCTCACATAGACGGCATCCTCGGCCAGCAAGGTAAAGCCGGCGCGCACACAGGCATAACAGAGCGTCGATTTGCCTGCGCCGCTCGGCCCAACAAGCAACACCGCGCACCCCCCACGCACAACGGCGGCAGCGTGGACTGGTGTGCGATCGCGGTGACTGGCCAGCAACAGCGCCAGACATTCGAGCACGTTGTAGCGCAGATTCTCCCCATCGGCGGCGAGCGCCGGGGTAATGAAGGCCAGTCCGTAGCCGCGATCAGTTTGGGCAGTCAACAGGTTTTCGCCACTGGCAGCTACAAATGTCGGGCCATACGCGCGGAAGATAAACGGCAGCGGCAGTGCGCCGCTTTCCGCCGACCCGTGGACGATGATGTCGAGCCGCAGCGCCGGTTGATCCTGCTGCGCCGGGTTCATTCCGTCCCAATAGCTACATGCCTGCTCAGCAGCGCCGATCACCTCCGCGCTGTTGCTGCATAACTCCAGGCTAACGCCAAGTGGCGCGCAGGCGGCCCTATAAGCGAGATCGGTGCTATGGCCGAGGAGATCGTCGGTGGGAAGCAAGCTGTTCATACGCCGTTTGTTCCAATCACAAGCGTGAAGCTCTGCAAATAGTGAAAATCGGACCGACGCAGGCAGAAACCCGGCCCATCAGGATCGATCAACTCGGCCAGCGCCGCCCAATCCGCCGGGTCGAGGTAGGGCCGTAGATGTTCGCCCCAATAACCCTGGAACACCGCCTCGCGCAAGTACGCTTCGTCGGTTGAAGTAAGCGGCGCAACCCGCTCGATCAGCACGGTTTGCGCCTGTACATGCTGTAAACCAGCCGCCCGCAGCAACCCTACCAATGCGCGGATGCCTGTCGTTGCTTGTTCGTCAAGGCCATATTTGTCACGGTAATACGCTCGGCAGGCTTCATTCACCACCCGCTCCAAGCGTATATCCCAGGCGAAGATCATTTCCGGCAGGAACATCGCCTGGCCTACGGCCAACCGTCCGCCCCGACGCAGGAGCGGCGTTAGGGCGCCCACGCCGGCTAGCGGGTCGCGCAGATGATTGATCGTGCTGGCGCACCAGATCAGGTCGAAGTTGCCTGGCCGGAATGGCGCGTGATGAACGTCGGCCTGAAGCACCAGGGCCGTAGGCGCAGTTGCGTGCGCGCTGCGCACATGGGCCGTCGCCAGATCAAGACCCAGTGCTAACCCGCCAGGAGCGACCGCAGCGGCCAACCAGGCCAGGCTCGCCCCCACGCCACAGCCCGCATCCAGCACGCGCATCCCGGGAAGCAGCGTCAACCCGCCGATCAGCGCACGCAACTCCGGCGCGGCAAACGCATGAAAACGCCGCAACTTGCCCCCATAATCGCGCTCAATCGTGTCGCCAAGCAAACCTGGTTGGATAGCCTTCACATCGCCCGTCATCTGTGTTCCACAGTCCTTCAGTTCGCAGTGCGCAGTGCGCAGTGCGCAGTGCGCAGTTCGCAGTCCGCAGTCCTTCAGTTCGCAGTCCTTCAGTTCGCAGTGCGCAGTGCGCAGTCCGCAGTTCGCAGTCCTTCAGTTCGCAGTTCGCAGTGCGCAGTCCTTCAGTTCGCAGTCCTTCAGTCCGCAGTTCGCAGTTCGCAGTGCGCAGTCCTTCAGTTCGCAGTCCTTCAGTTCGCAGTCCGCAGTGCGCAGTGCGCAGTTCGCAGTCCGCAGTGCGCAGTCCTTCAGTTCGCAGTGCGCAGTGCGCAGTCCGCAGTGCGCAGTTCGCAGTCCGCAGTGCGCAGTGCCTCAGTGTGCTCACTCAGTGCCCTCATCACCCTCAGTGCCTCAGTGTGCTAGAAACCACTCGTCTCCGGGCGCTGATAGCGCATCCACTGCTGGAGCATGCGCAACTCCACCGGCCAGCGATAAAACCGGGTGCTGTAGCGCCAACCACTCAGCAGTTTCAGCGCCGATTTCCAGATCGGGCGGTGCAGTCGGCGATCGGTCGATGTCGGGTAGTAGGCATTCAACACCGTTTCGAAATTACGCATCAGATCCTGATCGTCATGGGCGAACCAGGGCGTATCGGCGCTGCGGCGTAACTGCACCCGCTCCCAGTGCGGATCAATCCACTCGGCGAGGCTCTGCGGAAAATGGAAGCCGCTCCCGAGCGCACCCTGGTACATCTCGCCGGCCATCGGCACCGGGTCGTAGCGATACATAATCACCTCGACATACGGATTGACCGCCTTGACCTTGCGAATAAATTCGATGCCCTTGAGAATATCGGCGCGCGTGTCGGGCGGATTGCCCAGGATGAAGCTAAATTCGGGCACAATGTCGTATTTGCGAGCGTGCGCAGCCATTTCCAGGGTCTTGGCGGCGGTCAGCGTGCCGCCCTTGTTCATCAAGTCGAGCATGCTGTCGTCGCCGCTCTCCGCACCCATAAAGACCATCTTCAGCCCGGCATCGCGCATGAGTTCCCAGGTGCGCGGCGCAAATTTGAGCATCGTGTCGATCCGCCCTTCGCCCCACCAGTTGAGCTTCAAGCCACGCCGCAGCAATTCCTCGCAGAACGCGGCGACCCGCTTTTCGCTGGTGAAGAAGTTGTTGTCGTGGAACTCCATGGCGTTGATGCCCCAGGTGTCCACCATGTGCTGCATCAGTTCGCCGAGCCGCTCGGCGCGTTCGGCCAGCCAGCGCCCTTCAGCCAGGTTCACCACGGCGCAGAAGTTGCAGAAGAAGGGACAGCCGAAGCTACTATGATGGCTCAGTGTGCGCGTGCCCAGGTGCGTCTTGGCGATATAGCGCTCAACCGGAACCTGCTCGTAGGGGAACCAGTCCAGGGTGTTCGGGTCGCGGGGGAGGCGTTTGGGCGTACGGATCACGGTGCCGTCACGGGCGAAAGCCAGCCCGGCCACGTTGGCCGGATCGCCGCCCGCCTCCAGCGTATCGATCAGTTCGACCAGCGTATCTTCGCCGGCACTGAGCACAACATAATCGACGTGCGGATCTTTAGAGCACGTCTCCGGGTGATTGCTCGGAAAATACCCGCCGACGATGACGGTCAATTCAGGGCAAGCGGCCTTGATCCGCTTGATGTCGGGCACGGCCTGCTGCAACTGCGGGCCGGGCATGATCGTTACCCCCAGGTAGCGCGTGCCGGCGCGCTGCACGGTAGCAATGATCTCAGCCGTCCGGTCACGCTCCTGATCCAGGTTACCATCGACAATCGTGTAGGGATAGCGCCCCGCCAGCGTACAGCCAAGCTGAAGCAGCGAATGCGGCAGCCGCTGATAGCCCGGCGAGGCGACCTTGGGATTGTAGAGAATGATCGACGGGTGTTCAGTGCTGGCGGTCATCGGTGCTCCTTTTTCAGTTCGCAGTTGTCAGTTCCCAGTCCGCAGTTCCCAGTTCCCAGTTCCCAGTTGTCAGTCCTCAGTTCCCAGTTCCCAGTCCGCAGTTCCCAGTTCCCAGTTCGCAGTTGTCAGTCCTCAGTTCCCAGTTCCCAGTTCGCAGTTCCCAGTCCGCAGTTCCCAGTCCGCAGTTCCCAGTCCGCAGTTCCCAGTTCCCAGTCCGCAGTTCCCAGTTCCCAGTCCGCAGTTCCCAGTTCCCAGTCCGCAGTTCCCGGTTCTCACCGGATCGTCTGATAGAGCTCGCGGCACTGCTGCGCGGTCCAGTCGGCGTCGTAGGTTTGCGCCCAGGCCTGCGCCGCACGCCCTAGCTCTTGCCGCTGAAGTTCGTTCGCCAAGAGCGCATTGATCGCTTCAGCCAGCGCGTGCGGATCGCCGGGCGGCACAGCGACAGCCGCCGTGGGCGCCAACTCAGCCACCAACCCGACAGCTGTGCCTACCGTCGGCACTCCGGCGGCGGCAGCTTCCAGCACGGCTACGCCCTGACTCTCATGCCAGGAAGATTGAAGATAGAGACCGGCGTGCGCTACTTGCTCCAGGGCTAGGGGATGCGGCTGAAAGCCCACAAAATGGATGCGCTCTTGCAGCTTCAACTCCGCAGCATGGCGCTGGATCGCGCCGTCGAGTGTATCCGCGCCGACCCAGGTTAGTTCGGCGTCGGGGGTTTGGGCAAGCGCCTGGAGCAACACGTCCGGCCCCTTCACCCGGTTGATGCTCGCCACCGTGATCAGGCGCGCCGGAGTTCGCCGATCTGTCGCCCACGATCCTTGATGCTGCTCAACACCTAACGGCATCCAACGCGCATCAGGGCGGCGCTCGCGTAACGGCGCCAGGGCGTAGCAACTGCCCGCCGTCAGCGCCTGCGCCAAACGGATCGCCAGCGCATTGTGCAGCCGCCCGCGCCAGTGCAACCGCCCGCCGTAGCCGATCGCCGGCAAGCGCACCAACTCGCCGCCACCCAGGCTAGCTACTACCGGTGTTCCCAGGGCGCGCCCGGCCAGCAAGGCCAGCGTGCTCGTGCCGCCGAACCAGAAGGCGTGAATCACATCGGGCCGAAACGGGCGTAATACCGCCAACATTCGCGCTATTCGCGCACCGCCGAAAAGGCGCTGGGGGCCAACTGTTGCGTTTTGGGTTTTGCGTTTTTCATTCCTTCCCATTCCCAGGCACACTACTTGCGCCCCGCGCAATGGATAACGACACGGCTGCGGCTCCTGCTCCAGCGCGATCACTAGCAGTTCGTGATCTCGCGCGAGCCGCTCGATCAGCGCCAGCAACGCCGGAATAACCCCGTGAACACCGTCGCGGCCTACTCCGCCGGGAACAATTAATGCAATCCGCATCGCGCCCTCCGTGCCCGGATCACATCGTTATAGGCGGCAGAGGCACAAACGCCGATCCGCTCCCAACTCAGCGCCGTAGCAAAGCGCACCTGCGCAGCCCGCCGTTGTGCGGCTCGATCGCCGCTGATCACGTTATGCAGTGCAGTGGCGCAAGCAGGTGCATCGCCGGGCGCCCAGAGCGCACCTAGGTCGTCGCCGACAATCGCCCGAAACGGTGCGATATCCGTCACCACCGGCGGCGCGCCGCAGGCGAGCGCCTCGATCAGCGCATACCCGCTACCCTCGTGGTGGCTGCCCAGCACAAACGCATCGGCGGCGGCATAGAATTCGGGCAGTGCCGCGTGGGGCAGCGTACCGCGCAATACCACATGGCCCGCCAGATCGGCCTGCGCCGCCCGAGCGCGCACGGCGTCGCATAGTTCGCCCACGCCGACCATGCTCAGCACGGCGTTCGGCACAACCGTGCGCAGTCGCGCCAGCCCCTCCAACACGGTCAGCGGATCTTTCTGGGGGTGTAGGCGACCCACCCAGAGCAACGCCGGACAACCCGGCAGCGCCTGGATTGGCCCTATCGGCGCACGCAAACTGGTACTGGCTTCCAGCACGGGCCGTACAATTGCATGCGGGCTGATCAACCCCGCAGCCCGCCAGGGCGCAGCCATCGCCGCGCTGGTGAAGAACCAACCATCGGCACAGCGCAGCCCCAACCGATCAACGACGCGCCGCAGCCGTCCCTTCAGGCCGCGTATGGGCAATGGATCACCGGCATGGTGCTGAATCACGATTGCCGTTGATTGCGGCAAACTGCGCCGCAGGGCCAGCGTTTGCACGGGAAAGATCTGGCCGTTCACATGCACCAAGTCGGGTTGGGTAGCGATCAAGGCAGCATGCAGGCGTTGTGGAATGCGTCGGCCCGCCGGCAGCGGCCCACCGGTGTCGGCAATAAATTGATACGTTATGTCGCCCTGAGCCATTTCGCCCGGGCGCTCAAAACGCTGGAGCACCGTTACCCGGTGTGCGCCGGCAGCCCTCAACGCCGCGGCCCAGCCGGTTAGGCTCGGCATACCGGCCAGCGCCGCTTCCGGCGTCTGCCTATGCGCAGGGTAAGCATAATTTACAATCCCGATCTTCATCACTGCCTTCTGCATTTCGCTACCCTACCGGACGTGGTCGGCCCATCGCCCGCCGCACGGCCCATCCGGCGAGATGCGCGCCGTGACGCACGTAGGCCAGGGGCAGCGCTCCGCCCAGGCGTGGGTAGAGCTGGCGCAGTTCGCGCGGCTCCGGCAATAGGGAGTGCCACAATGCGCCTAAACGCTCGCGGCCGGGATGGTACCAGGCCAACCGATGGCCGATACTCACTTCACCGCCGCAGAGCGCTAGCTGCGTTAGCGTTGCCTGCGTCACCAGCTTCTGAAGCGCCAGTGGCGTCTGGGCCACCAGCGCACCACGCACCGCTGGAGAAGCTAATGGCCCATACCAACGCTCAGCCAGCGCCAATGGCGCATAGAGCAAGCGACCCGCCTTGCATACCAGTGCCGGCGCTAGTGCCGCCGACCATCCAGCTTCATCTAATGTCCGCGCCACGAGCGCAATGTCATAGAGCTGAATCATGCGCAAGCGCCGGTTGTACAGGTTATGGCTAGTGTGCAACAGCAGATGAAGCATCAATGCAGCCGGCGCCGGAACGTAGCAATTGCCTGGTGCGTTTTCCAGATCGTTCCGCATTGCAAAGCGCTCCATCACCTTGCCGCCTGTCCCTAAAGGCTGCGGATCAGTCCACAAGGCGGTCGTAATCTCAAGCTGCAAACCGCGCAGGCGCTCTGCCACATGCGTATGGATCTCCACCCCGCGTGGATTATCCGGGTGCTCGCCGGTCGCCAGCACTACCCGCCCGTCGCCCGCGTCGTAGGCTTTGTGGCGCAGCGAGGCCTCCGTCAGCCGATAGCCGAGTTGCTGCAAGATAGCCTCGACCGCGTCGGCAGCTTCCACCTGAACCAATAGATCAAGATCGGCCATCGGGCGTAGAGCCGGGTCGGCGTAGTACCCATTTATCAGTGCGGCGCCTTTCAATGTCATAAGCGCTACGCCTGCTGCGGTTGCGGCCTGCGCAAGCGCGTCGAGTTGAACCTGCATCAGCGCGATCCGCTGGCCGTTCAAGCGATACTGCTCGGCTAATTCCTCCTGAAGCGTCGTCGGCAATCCCGCCCAGAGCGCCGTACCCGGCAGGCGCGCGCCAAGCAACGGGCCGATCCCGTGGATCTGGATCGAGCGCCGCGCCGCCGCCCACGCCGACGCATCCCAGGTTCGTAGCGGCTCAAGATCTGCCGCAGCACCGCCCGCCATTGCCCACTGCGGCGGAGCGTCAAACGGATGTGTCATCGACCATGCGCTCATAGCGACTCCTGCGGCAGGGTGGCGCTACCCCGTGCTGTAACCTCCTGAAGCACCGTTCGATAAACGGCCAGCGTCTCGCTCGCGGCGCGCTGCCACGAAAAGTGCGCCGCCCGTTCGATCCCGGCTGCGCCTAACCGCTCACGTAACGCGTCATCGGTCAGCAGACGTTCCAGGCCGGCAGCGATCGCCGCAACACTGCGCGCCTCAACCTGCAACGCTGCCGGCCCCGCCACTTCAACCAGTGCGGGTGTGGTGGAGATCAGGGTCGGCGTGCCGCAAGCCATGGCCTCGATCACCGGCAAGCCAAAGCCTTCGTACAACGAGGGAAAGGTAAACGCCGCCGCCGCACCATAGAGCGCCGGCAGATCGGCGCGCGATACATAGCCGAGAAAGCGCACGTCGTCGGCGCAACCCAAGCGATCCGCAGTTGCATAGATCGGTTGCACCTGCCACCCCGGCGCACCCACGATCACCAGCGTGTGGTCGATTGTTCCACGCGTCCGCAATGACGCCCAGGCTTCGATCAGCCGCACCAGGTTTTTGCGTGGCTCAAGCGTGCCGACATAGAGCACGTATGGGCCGTGCAGCCGATAGCGTGCGCGCACCTCGGCCTGCGTCGCGACAGATGCCGGCCGGAAACAGGGCGCCGCAGCCCCCGGCACAACCACCACCCGTTCGGCAGGCACGCGCAGCAGGCGCATGATGTCGACCCGCGCCTGTTTCGAAACGGTGATCACGCGTGCGGCGCGCCGCGCCACTAACGGGATCAAGGGACGGATCAAGACCTGCTTGCGCCAGGGATGATGCTGTGGCATAAGGCTTAGGGTCATGTCATGGATCGTTACGACATAAGGGCATGGGCTGCGCAACGGCCCAATCGAGTTTGGATAGTGACAGATCTCGGGTCGCAGTTCCGCCAGTTGGCGCGGCAAAAGCATCTGCATCCAGAGCATCCGGCTCGGAAATGGCCGCCAGGCGTCGTGCAGGCCGTGCAGGCTACCGACCTGCGCCGAGTGGTAGGGTCGGTTCGCCAGGAGCAAGTACTCGTGTTCAGCCTCGCTCTGCGCCATACTCAGCAAGAGTTGAAGCGTGTAGGTGCCGACGCCCGAAGGATGCGTGCCGACGGAGGTGATCTCATAGCCGATGCGCATAGATAACCCCTTGCCCAGTGCGATCCGGGCGCTGGATCAGCCCGAACATAACCCATAGCAACGCATAGGTTGGTGTAAAGGCCAGAAAAACATCGAGCAGACCGTGGACCAAAAACGCGCCCAGGCCGATCAGCGCAGCTACCGGCAGGATCGCCGCCCAGGTTCCAGGTTCCAACTCCCGCAAACTCTGCCATCCCGTTCGCAGCCCCGCCCCGCTCAAGAAGAGAAATGCGCCTAAACCGAACAAGCCTGCGCCGGTGAGCAGTTCGAGGTACAAATTGTTCGTATGCACCCGGTCATCAAAGACAGCCATCCCCAGGGCCGGCCCATAGACATGGCGAAAAGCGTCGGGGCCGATGCCAAGTAACGGTCGCTCACGCCAGAACGCCAGCGCCACGCCCCAAAGCTCGCGCCGGGGCGGCGGACCAGGCTGCATCGCGATCGTGCGCGGCGTTGTCGGCGGCTCGATACCGGGTTGCGGCGCAGTACGCACCGCTTCACCACGCACCGCAACCGGCACCTCCGCCGGCGGAACACCCATCTGGCTGAACCAACCTCGCCCGATATACTCGCGCACAACATCCCACACCAGGATGTATTCACCCGCCTCAAGCGGCGCCTGCACGATCGCTTCAAGCGCAATTGTCTCACCGGGTTGCACCCGCTGCGGCAGCGCCGTTCGGCGACCCTCGAAACGCACCATCGCCCCGCTTGCCGCATCGATCCAGTGATACGCCAGACGTACCGGGCGTGAACCCTCCGCTTCCCAGACAACCCGCCCGTCATTCTCCAGTTCAATCGGTACACGCCGTACTTCATTCGGCGCCATCGGCGCAACGCCCGTGGGTCGGTAGATCGCACCATACCAGCGCGCCACATCCGGCTCACTTAACCGCAGCCGAACGGTTGGGTTGAGCACAATCAACGCCAGCACCAGCGTGATCAATCCGCCACTCAGTAGCGTCGCCCGCCGCGCATGACCCAGGCAGGCCCACGCCAGTATGGGTGTAGCAAGCAACACGAGCGCACAGACCACAAATGCCGCCCGGCTGTAGGTGAGCAGGGCCGCAAAAAGCAACAACGCCGCCAGCACCGCGCAAAGAAGCGTCCCCAAACGTGTGCGCCGCGTGATCGCCGTCAATAACGCGAGTGGGAGTAACGCCTCAAAGTACATCGCGGCCGTGTTGGCATAACTAAAGGTGCCGCTCAAGCGCAGCAGGCCACCCATATAGGTGTTCTCGGTTTTGAAAACGGCCAGCACACGCTGCATCAGCGCTGTGTCGCTCAATTCGAGTAACCCCAGCGCAGCACTCATTCCTGCGCCCCCCAGCAACGCGCTGCCCAACAACCGGGCCGCCTGCTCACCATCACGCCATACCGTATCGGCCACCACAAAGGCGAGCACAAAGCCCTGGATCTGGCGCAAGGCAAACTTGAGCCCACCAATCCGCTGATCACCGGCCAGGAGTGCGCTCACCAGCAAGCTGCATATAAAGATCCCACCGCCGATAAGCAACCAGCGCGGCACCGCCGGCCAACGCCCTTCAGCAAGTAGCCGTGCGCCCCAAAGCGCAATGCTGAGCCCAATCAGCAACTCAACATTCGTCAGCGTAAGCACACCCAACGCAATGCCGGTGGTGAGCTCGAAGGGCAAGAGTATGAGGCTGATAAGCAGCGTGATGCGCAACGTTGCGCCAATTTGGAGAGTCAGGCGATCAACCAAAGTAGCTTGTGCTGCCGCGCACTGCACGACAGATTAAGTATGGTGGGTAGAGCGTTAGCCGAGGAGTTTATGGGATAACAATATTGTACGAGGCCAGGCAGGGTTTGTCTATGCGAGATTCTCCTTAGTTGCTTGACACACTGAAGCTAAGGGATGGGAGTACCCCTTGACGGCGGCGGACACATGGGTCCGCCCATAAACACAGCGCTCGTCAACGATAGCCTGGTTGAAGGCGCCGAAACCTTCGCCCTCGGCTTTGGCACGCCTACCGGCCCGGCTACGGCAAGCGGCACCCATACCGTTACCATCATCGATAATGATACCGCCACCGTCGGCTTCGCCACCGCGAGCGGCACGGCAGCCGAAGACACCACACCCTACAGCGTCAATGCCGTCCTCACCATCACCAGCGACCCGGTCGGCGGTTCGCTTGCCGGCACTGTTTCCGTGCCCGTCACCAACACGCCCGATACGGCCGTCACGCCCGCCGACTACACGGCGGCGAACAGTGTCACCTTCGCCGCCGGCGCAACCACTGCCGCCACCCAGCCGGTGAATGTGGCCATTGTGAACGACCAGCTTGTCGAGGGCGCCGAGACGTTCGACCTCGGCTTCGGCCCTTCCACCGGCCCGGCGACGGCCGCCGGCAGCCACGCCGTGACGATCACCGACAACGACACAGCTACAGTTAGCTTCAGCAGCGCCACCGGCACCGTAGCTGAGAACGCCGGCCCCTACGTCGGCAGCGCAGTGCTTAGCCTCACCATCAGCGGAACCGGCCCGGCCGAACTGGCCCGCGCCATAAGCGTAACCGTGGGCGATACGCCCGACACGGCAACCACGCCCGCCGACTACACGCGTACCACCAACAGCGTCACCTTCGCCGTCGGCGCGGTTAATGCCGCTACCCAGCCGGTGAATGTGACCATTGTGGACAATCTTGTTGCCGATGGCGACCGAGAATTCGATCTCACCCTCGGCGTCGTCACCGGCCCGGCCGCCACCGCTGCGCCGACCACACAGACAGTGACGATTGTCGATGACGATATACCCGGCGTTCAACTGAGCAAGGTCACCGCAGCCGTTACCGAGGGCGGCGCCGACGATAGCTACACCGTGCGCCTCGCCAGCCAACCCACCGCCGATGTTACCGTGCAACTGGCGTTTGATAACGCCCAACTGCAACTCAACGGCGGCAGCCCGCCCCTCACGCTGATCTTCACCGACGCCAATTGGGCTACCGCGCAAACTGTCACCGTGGCCGCCCTGGACGATCAACTCGTTGAAGGCGAGCACAGCGCGACGATCACCGCTACCGTCACCAGCAGCGACACGGGGTACAACAACCTGCCCGCCGATCCGGTTGCCGTGACCGTCACCGACAACGATAGCGCCAATGTCACCCTGACCGGCCCGACCAGTGTGGTTGAAGACGCTGGTACGTATGCCGCCACGCTGACGCTCAACTTCGTCACCACGGGCAGCGGCCCAGCGGCCCTCGCGATCCCGCTGGAGGCGCGCTTCGCCGTAAAAGACGGGACTGCCGTGGTTAGCGACGACTACACGCTGGCCACCCCAACCGCCACTTTCACTGTCGGTGCAACCGACGGCGACACTCAACCCGTTACCGTCACGATCATCGACGACCAACTCGTTGAGGGCGCCGAAACCTTCGACCTCCAACTCACTGCCGTTGACGCGCCCGGCACGGTCGGCGCGACGAGCGAACTGAGCGTGACAATTACCGATAACGACAGCGCTGCGCTCAGCTTCAGCGCGCCCACAGCCAATGTCGCCGAGGATGCCGGAACGCATACCGCGACAGTCGAACTTACGCTCACCACAAGCGGCAGCGGCCCGGCCGAACTGGCGCTCCCGGTTACCGTCGCGCTGAGCGACACGCCCGGTACGGCGCTCACCCCCGACGACTACACATTGGACACGCTGGAAGTCACCTTTGCCGTTGGCACAGGCGCAGGCGCAACGCAGCCCGTTAGCGTCACCATCGTCGCTGACTTCCTCGTCGAGGGCGCCGAAACCTTCACTCTCGCCTTTGGAACGCCTGTCGGCCCAGCCACAGCGAGCGGCACGCAGGTCGTCACCATCATCGACAACGACACCGCCGGCCTGATCATCGCGCCCACCGGCCTGGACGTGAGCGAGTCCAGCACGACAGCAAGCATCAGCGCCCAACTGGCCTCGCAACCAACCAGCGCTGTCACCCTGGAACTGAGCTTCGCCAATGCGCAAATCCAGCTTAACGGGGGCAGCGCGCCGCTGAGCGTTACCTTCACTCCAGCCAACTGGGACGTAACCCAAACCATCACCGTATCCGCCGTCAATGACGCCCTGGTCGAGGGTGAGCACACCAGTTCAATCAGCGCAACTATCAGCAGCGCCGATCCGGATTACAACAACCCAACCAGTACTTCGCTCACCGTTACCATCACAGACAACGACACGGCCGAAGTGCGCTTCACCGCGCCGACCGCCGGCGTTGCCGAAGATGCCGGGAGCTACATCGCAACCGTCGAGCTACGCCTGACGATCGACAGCGATCTGCCCAGCGCAACCGGCGCGCTCGCCGATGCTGTCATTGTGGCGCTTACCGCCCAGGACGGCACGGCAACGAGTCCCGCCGACTACCAACTTGGCACCAACGAGGTCGCCTTCCTGGCCGGCGCCGCCGATGGGGCAACCCAACCAGTCACCGTGACGATTGTGGACAACACAATTGTCACCGCCGACAGCGACTTTACACTTGGCTTCGGTGTACTAACCGGCCCGGCCACGGCAATCGGCACACAACTCGTCACTATCACCAACGACGATGTTGCGCCACCGAGCAGCCTGAATCTATACTTGCCGCTGATCGGGATTGTGCCGCCGAGCTATCCCGATCTTGTCGTCCAGCAGATCGCATCAGGCAATGGTGTTTTGGAGGTCACGATCACCAATACCGGTGCTGCGCCGACCACCGCGCCGTTCTGGGTCGATCTCTACATCAACCCGCGTGAACTGCCCACAGCTGTAAACCAGATCTGGCCGACCCTGGCCGATCGCGGCGCAGCCTGGGGTGTCACCGCGTCCATCCCAGCGGGTGAATCGCTTACCCTGCGCCTCGGCGACACCTTCTTCCGCTCCGGAGTGAGCAATGTAGGCGGGCCGATTGCCGCCGGTACGCTGGTGGCCGTCCAGGTCGACTCGGCCAATGCCGAAACCACCTACGGCAACATCCTGGAAAGCCACGAAGTGAGCGGCGGCGCCTACAACAATCTGCGCTCCACCACCCTTGTCGCGCCGGCCACTACAGGCAGCAGCCTACAGCAATTGCCCGCTCTAGACAAACTACCACCGCGCCCTCCTCCCGGCGCTTCAGCGCCGGGCACCGCCCCCGCGCCGGGCACCGCCCCCGCGCCGGGCACCGCCCCCGCGCCGGGCACCACCCCCTCCCCCAGCGCTTCAGCGCCGGGCAGCAATTCGCGCCGCGAGCAGATCTAACCTAATGAGGAACGCGATGACACCGCATAGCATTCGCACAATCCGCGCGCTCGCCCTCGTAGTAGGGGTCTGCCTCGCTGCCGTCTTTGGTCTGTTCAATGTTGCTCTGGCCGCAGCGCCAGTTGCCGCCAACGACAGCTACAGCACCGACGCGAACATCACGCTTGCCGTAGCCGCGCCCGGCGTCCTCGCCAACGACACCGGCTTCAACCCGCTCACCTCGCGCATCGCCGCCTATGACGCCCGCACCAGTGTCGGCGGGAGCGTTACGCTCAACGCCAACGGCGGCTTCACTTACACACCACCGGCTGGCTTCAGCGGGCGCGACCGCTTCACCTACGCGCTCGAAAATGCTGAAGGCACGTCACAGGCCACCGTCACGATCAATGTTGTCGGCCCGGTCACATGGTTCGTTAATACCAGTGCGCCGGCAGGCGGCAACGGCACATATGCCGCGCCATTCAACAGCTTCGCGCCACTCAACAATAGCGCGAGTGATATTGATCGCCCCGGTCAGCGCATCTTCGTCTATCCCGGCAACTATACCGTCAGCTTCGCCCTTGAAGCCAATCAGACCCTGATCGGCGCCGCCGAAGGGCTGAGCTTACCGGAATCCGGTATTACCATCGCGCCGGCAGCCCGCCCGCAACTCACCAGCGCCGTCAACACCATCTTGCTGGCAAACGGCAGCACGGTGCGCGGCATCCAGGCCGTCAGCAGCGGCGCCGCCGGTACGGCCGCAATCCGCGCGGCGAACATCAACAGCGCCGCCCTGAGCAACGTCGCCCTGCCCGGCAGCGGCGGCACAGCAAGTGTCCTCAGCGTCGCTGGCCTCACCGGCCCGCTGGCCCTGAGTAACAGCACGATCAGCGGCACCTTCGCTGCCGCAAGCAGTATCATGAGCTTGAGCAACATCACCGGCAGCGGCGCAGTGAATGTTACCACCACGCCGATTAACGTCACCGGCGGCACCGTCCTCGCAATCGACAATATCACCGGCCTCAACTTCGATGCCGCGAGTGACATCACCCAGACTAACGGCGGTGGGATCAGCGCCGCCAACTTGCCCGCTGCCGCAACGCTCAGCTTCGCCGGGGTGAACCTCACCGTGAACGCCGCTCCGGCAATCAATGTCGCCACGAGTAACGCCAATGCCCTGCTCAGCTTCACCGAAGGAATGACGCTCAGCGGCGCGGGCTACAGCGGCACAACCCATCGGCTTAGCATCAGCGGCGCCACCAGCACAATCGCCTCCGGCACAAACCCGCCGTTCATTCTGAATGGCGTCGCGCTGCAAGGCACGGCAACCTTCAACAGTATCACCACCGGCGCCGGCGCAAGCGGCGGTCTGCGCTTTACGAACAGCACCGGCGCGCTGCTCGCTACCACTGCAACCCTGAATGTTGGCGCCGGCGATGAACTACTTCGGCTTGACGGCGGCGCACTCAACCTGACGGTCAGCAGCGGCACGCTCGCCAAAACCGGCGCGGGCGCAGCGGTAGTTGTGCAGAACAATCACACCGGCACGCTGAATAATGCAGCGACGGTCAACGTCACCAACGGCGACGGCTTCGCCTTCACCAACGCCAACGGCAACTATACTCACTCCGGCGTCGTTACGCTCAATGGCGGCGCGGCGCGGGTGGCCATTACCGGCGGCACCGGCACGATCAGTTTCAGCAACGCTGCTTCGAGTATCACCGCGCAGGCAGGCCAACCTGGCTTTACCGTCGGCGCCAGTTCCACCAACGGTTCCTTCGCCGGCACAATCACCAAGAACACCGCCGGCGCCCGCGCAGTTGCCATCAGCGCGCTTGCCTTGGGCCGAAGCTATACCTTCGGCACGGTGAATGCCGGCAACGCCTCTACCGGCGTCGAATTCAACACTTCGTCCGGCAACATCACCTTCGGCACATTGAATCTCGGTTCAGCCGGCGCGCGTTTTGCCGCTACGCCGATTGTGCTGATTGCCAATAGCGCCAACATTCAGTTCGGTGCCCTCACCGGTTATACCAGCGGAGCGCCCGTGCTGGCCTACAGCGGCACTGCCGCCGGCGTGCTGCGCAGCACGAGCGGAATCCTAGACGCGAGCAATAGCGCCGCCGTCGACATCAATATGACCACCGGTGCCCAGCAGATTACGCTGAATCTCACCACCGTCACTGCCACGAACAGCACCCGCGGCATTCGCCTCGTGAATACCGGCGGCAATTTCACCGTCACCGGCGACGGCGGCGCAAACTACACCTCCGGCGGAACGATCAGCGGCATGGTCGAGAGCGCCGTGCGCTTGCAGAGTGCGCCGAGTGTGACGCTCAACAACATGAGTTTCATTAATGCCAATACCACGTCGAGCGGCATCTGCACCGGCGGCAGCGGATCGGTCTGTAACGGCGCTGTCGTCGTAAGCGGGAGCAGCAATCTTAGCCTGAACCGCATCCAGGTGAGTGGCAATAACGTCGATGGCGCTGTGAGCGGCACCAGCCTGAATGGGCTAACGATCAGCAATAGCCGCTTTGTCCAGGTCGGCGGCCCCAACGACCGGGCAGCGCTCAACTTCCAGCGCATCGGCGTCCAGAATCTTCTCGGCACCGTTACCCTGACCAATGTTGAGTTTGATCGCCCCGGCGACGATGCGATCTTCATTCGCAACAGCAGCGGAACCCTGAACGCAACCATCAGCAACCTGACGTTCCGCGGCACAGCGGGCAATCAGGGTAGCGCCGTCATCGTCAATGCCAATGGGACAGCCACAATCGACTTGCGTTTGGCCGATGGCGAATTCACCGATATGAGCGGCAGCGGCGTCATCGCCGGCACTACCGATAGCGGCAACCTGCGCATCGACGTGAGCAATACCGACTTCACTGCGCTGCCGGCCGCCAATCAGGACGACGGCAACGGCGGCGATCACGCGCTGCTCGTGCAAACCAGCAGCATCGGCACCAACCAGCAATTGCAGTTCAACTTCCTAACTAACACTGTGAACACCAAGTTCGCCGGCGATCTGGTGCAAGCCCTAATCGTTGGGCAGAACACCCAGGCCACCGGCCGTATATTCGGCAATGACATGCTGGCCGGCTCGTTTGATCGCGGGATCTATGTTAAGAGCGAGGCCACCCCGGGAACAAACGTCACCTACAACGCCCAGGTGCGGATCAGCAACAACCAGGTGGCGAACACCCGCCGCGAAGGCATTGCCGTCGTCAACCAGGGTTCGACCAACCCGGCGGCGCTGCTCGACGTAGCGCTGCTCAATAACACCGTCGCTGCGCCGAACAACGTTCCGGCGTGGGTAGACATCATCATCGATGGCTTCGGGATCGACGTTGAAACCTTTGATAACGTCACTATGTGTCTGGCCGTTACCGGCAACATCGCCACCGGCTACAACAGCGGAGCGACCGGGCAGTTAGCCGGCATTTCGCTCTATCGGGACTCAATCCTGTCAACCTTCCAGATCCATACTGGCGGCGGCAACCCGCTGGCTTTCGCAAGTGGCGCCAATACCTCGAATGGCCCGGTGGAAGCTACAGGCGTCGCATTGCAAAGCGGTATATGTAACGCCGTGAACCTGAGCGATACGCCGTAACAAGTCTTGATACCTGAATTTCGCAAGCATAAGTAGCCCAAGGAGTACAGCATGGCCGAACCATTTCTCTCCGAGATCCGCCTGATGAGTTTTGTATTTCCGCCTAAGAATTGGGCGCTCTGCAACGGCCAACTCTTGCCGATCAACCAGAACCAGGCGCTCTTTTCACTCCTCGGCACCACCTTTGGCGGCGATGGGCGCGTGAACTTCGCCCTCCCCGACTTGCGCGGGCGCGTGCCAATCCACGTCGGCAACGGGCACACGTTAGGCGAGCGCGGCGGCGAGCAGGCCCATACGCTCAGTATCGCCGAATTACCAACCCATACTCACGCGGTTAACGCCCGTACCGCCACCGCCACCAGCGGCGACCCGACAGGCAACTTGCTGGCCACCAGCGCCGCGCCGCGCTATGCTGCGGCCCAGAGCCTGACGCCGCTGGCAACTGCCGCCGTGAACAATGTCGGCGGCTCACAAGCCCACCTGAATATGCAGCCATTTCTGACGATCAGCTTCTGTATCGCTTTGCAAGGGATCTTCCCTTCGCCCAACTAAGGAGTAGCACTCATGGCCCAACCCTATGTTGGCGAGATCCGCATGTTCGCCGGCAACTTCGCCCCCGCCGGCTGGCAGTTCTGTGAAGGCCAACTCCTGCCGATTAGCGAAAATGAGACGCTGTTTCAGCTGATCGGCACCACCTACGGCGGCGACGGCCAGAGCACATTTGCCCTACCTGATCTGCGCGGACGCCTGCCGATCCATCAAGGCAACGGCTTCATCCTGGCCGAAACGGGCGGCGCCGAGGAGATCACACTCACCGTTGCCCAGATTCCGGCGCATAGCCATGTACCGCTTGCCGCCGCCGTAACACCAACCGACGGCAACCCTACCGGGAAACTGCCCGCCCAGACCGAGATCTATGCTCCGCCGGCTACGCCAACACTAATGAATGCCCAGAGCATTGCTTCCGTCGGCGGAAGCCAGCCGCATACCAATTTTCAGCCGTATCTGTGCGTCAATCATATTATTTCGCTGTTCGGCATCTTCCCGTCGCCGACGTAGAATGGTGTTTGCCACCGGTTCGCATCTGCGCAATCTGCGCAATCTACGGATTGTTCTGCCTCATCTGCGTCATCTGCGCAATCTGCGGATTGTTCTGCACTCTAGTAGGAGATTCTTATGGCCGATCCTTTTGTCGCTGAAATCCGCATCTTCCCCTTTAACTTCGCGCCCAGAAACTGGGCCTGGTGCGATGGGCAACTGCTGCCGCTCAGCCAGAATACGGCGCTCTTTTCGCTGCTCGGCACCACTTACGGCGGCAACGGAATGAGCAATTTTGCCCTGCCCGATCTCCAGGGCCGCGCACCGATGCACCCTGGCCAGGGGCCCGGTCTGAGCCTGCACGATCTGGGCGAAACCGGCGGTAGCGAAACGGTGACGCTACGCGAAAGCGAGATCCCCTCCCACAGCCATGGCATGAACGCCCGCCTCGGCTCGCGCCAAAAGTTCTCGATCCCGACCAATAACGAACTGACAACCAGCGCCGCCAGCATCTACGATACCGGCGCACCGCAAACCAGCCTCGGCAGCGAAGCGCTCAGCCCGGCCGGCGGCGATCAGCCGCATAACAATCTGCAGCCGTATCTCACCTTCTATTTCTGTATCGCCCTCCAGGGCATCTTCCCGCCGCGCACATGAGCACGCTGATGCACACAATTACCGTGCGTCCGGCGCAAATCGCCGAAGACGAGTTGTTGTTTCAGATCTACGCCAGTACCCGTACTGAAGAGTTGGCGCAGATCAATTGGAGCGCAGTGGAGAAAGAAGGGTTCCTGCGTCAACAATCGGCGGCGCAATTGGCCCACTACCGGCAACACTACCCCGGCGCATTGTTTGCGGTGATCGAGGCCGCTGCACAACCAATTGGGCGGCTATTCTTGCACCGCACCGCATACGAGCACCGGCTTATGGATATTGCCCTACTCCCCGAGTGGCGCAGCCAGGGCATCGGTAGCCAGCTAACCCGCGAGCTTATTGCTCAGGCCGACGCCGCAGGAGTGCCTGTTTCGCTGCATGTCGAGCGCTTTAACCCGGCCTACCATTTGTACACGCGGCTCGGTTTCCGCGACGTCGAAGAACGCGGCGTGTATGTTTTTATGATCCGTCCTGTGGGAGGTGCGGAATGACTGAGCAATTGCAGTATGCTACGTTCGCTGAACAGCTTGGGAGCGCCTTTACTATTTACTATGGCGCCGATGCGACGCTTGAAGTGCATTTGGTAAGCGCAACCGAACAACGCGCCCCAACGGCTGCCGGCCACGCCTTTCAGTTGATCTTTCAGTCGGATGTACATGAACATCTGCCTCAGGGCAGCTTCTTGTTCGGCCACCCGGTGCTTGGTGAACAGCAGATCTTTATCGTGCCGATCGGCCCCAATGCGCAAGGCATGCGCTATGAAGCAATTTTTAATTATGTATAAACTTCCGCTGATCGTAGCGTAGCTGCGGTGGACGGAAGTTCGTTATTCGTCAGGAACCACCCATGCACCTCACCACCACATATTCTCGCCGCGATCTGCTTAAACTCGGCGCAGCCGGCGCCTTGGCCCTGGGCCTCGCGGGAACACCGTTGGCGCTACAGACATTCCCGATGCCCACCCGCGTCGGCGTGATTCTGCCTGAAACGCGGCTGTATCCTCAACTCGGGGCGCATTTCCTGACCGGCTTGCGCAACGGCCTGGCCCAACGCGGCAACCCGATCCGCCTGCTCACCACAACGGCGCTCACGCCTTCCGCCGCCCTCAGCGAACTGCTCGCAGCCGGCGCCGAGATCGTCATTGCTGCAACCAGCCCCACCCATGCCCGCCCCTTACAGGCCCAAACCGAGGCCGCCGGGCGACAACTCTGGGTGATCGGCGCAGGCGAGGCGCTGCCGGAACCTGCGCTGAACTACATTGGTCTGGGGTATTGGCAGGCAAGTTGGGCTGCCGGACAGCAGGCCGTACGCCAGTTCGGCCCGCGCATAACCATGATCGCCAGCGCCTACGAAAGCGGGTTCGACAGCTTCTACGCCTTCCAACTTGGCGTCGAAGCGGCCGGCGGGCAGGTGGGTGCGCCATTGTTGGTCGGGCCGGGCCTGCTGAGCCTCCCCGACACCATGCGCACAGCCGCAACGCGGCAACCCGATGCGCTGTATGTCGCTGCCGATTATGCTACGAGCCGGCAGATCATTGCCGGAGCCGGGGCCACGCCGGTTATTACTGGGGGGTTCAACGATCTCGGCGGCACGCTCAACGCCTACCGGGCAACAACCTGGGCCGCCGCCGGCAGCGACCCCTTCGCTCTCTTGGGCGCCGATCTTGCCAGCATGCTTACCGCAGGCAAACTGCCGCAGAGCTTGCATCGCTCGATCTTCTGGCATACTCCTACCCAGCACACACTTACCCTACCACCAGTTCCCGAGGCGGCCATCTGCGCCACCTGTAGCGCCATTGGGCTGCGGGCACGTTGGACGAACGCCTATCTCGGCGGCTAGTTCGCTAGGTTCATGTCGTGCTTGCGGTTGGGAATGCCGAACCGCAAGCACAAACCTTCACGGATATTACGGATAGATCCCCCGGGTGGTAACGGCATCAGCAACCCGCTCAACGCCGATGATATAAGCAGCGGTGCGCAGATCAACCCGACGTACGGCAGCAACCTCCAGGACATGCTCAGTAGCGCGCAGAATCATGCGGCGCAACTGGGCATTCACTTCGTTTTCGGCCCAGAAATACTCTTGTAGCCCTTGCACCCACTCGAAGTAGCTCACGATCACGCCACCTACGCCGGCAAGAATATCAGGCAGCACCGTACACCCCTGGTCAGCGAGAATCGCGTCGGCCAGGGGCGTAGTAGGGCCATTGGCTGCTTCGGCGACGATGCGCGCTCGGATGCGCGGCGCATTGCGCGCTGTAATCGCGCCGCTAAGCGCGGCGGGCACGAGAATCTCGCAATCGAGTTCGAGCAACTCGGCCTGGGTTAGCGCATCGGCGGCGGCAAAGCCGGCGAGCGCACCGGTAGTGAGCTTATGCTGAACGAGGTGCTGCGGGCTGAGGCCGGCCGGGTTATAGAGTGCGCCGCTGCTATCGCTTACCGCAATGATCCGTGCGCCTTGCTCGGCAAGCAACCGTGCGGCGGATGCACCGACACTGCCGAAGCCCTGAATTGCCACGCGTGCGCCACACAGATCGAGCTGGATCTGGCTTGCAACCCGCTCCAAGACGTACGACAAACCACGCGCCGTGGCTTCCTGACGCCCTTCCGACCCGCCGATGTTCGTTGGCTTACCGGTAACGATTGCCGGCACCGTATAGCCCTGATGCATCGAGATCGTGTCCATGATCCAGGCCATCACCTGGGCGTTGGTGCCTACGTCGGGCGCGGGAATATCGCGCTCCGGGCCGATCAATAGGCTGATTTCGGTAGCATAGCGGCGGGTAAGCCGTTCAATTTCATCGGAGGAGAGCTGTTTCGGATCTACAATAACTGCGCCTTTGGCGCCGCCATAGGGCAGGCTTGCCAGAGCGCACTTCCAAGTCATCCACATCGCTAGGGCGCGAACCTCGTTTAAGGTCACGTCGGGATGATACCGGATGCCGCCCTTGGCCGGGCCGCGCATCAGGCTGTGCTGCACCCGATACCCCTTGAGCATCATCAAGCCGCCGTCATCGCGCCGAACGGGGAAGTTCACGGCGAGTTCGCGTTGAGGCATGCGCAATAACTGACGCAAACCGTCAGGCAGGCCAAGCAGCGCGGCCGCACGATCAAATTGAAATTGAGCAGTCGTAAAGGCGTCTTCAGTAACTGGGGAAGCATTCAACTGGGCAGGGCGGTCAGTGGTGGTGACCATACAAAAACGACCTCCTCGACATTGAGCAGGATAACCTGACCGGATCGACATTGATCCAGCCCAAATATTGTACCACCACCGACGCGTGATCTGGATGACAGAGTCGTCAGTTGGGCTATTCCGGCACAAACTCCGTGGTGCTGCTGAGGCTGCGCACGAAGGCGGCGATCAGCCGAGCGGCGTTGGTTACGTCGTCGAGGTGGACCATTTCGTTCGGCGAGTGCATATAACGATTCGGGATCGAGACGACGCCGCTCGCCACACCGCCGCGCGACTTAAAGATCGCGTCGGCATCGGTGCCGGTATAACGTGGGCTGATCTGCACACTGTAGGGAATCTGCTCAGCCTCGGCCACGGCGACAAGGCGATCATAAACAAGCGGGCTGTTCGCCGAGCCGCGCGAGAGCGCCGGGCCGCCGCCGAGCTTTACATCGCCCCACTGACGCTGTTCGGCATCGGGATGATCTGTAGCGAATGTGACATCGACGGCAATTGCGACATGCGGATCGAAGCTGTAGGCCGCCGTGGTCGCGCCGCCGAAGGTAATCTCTTCCTGGGCCGTTGCGACGGCGGCCACCGTCGCCGTCGGGCGATCGGCACTGAGCAGGCGCAACGCCTCCAGCACCACATAGGCGCCGATCCGATCATCGAGGCTGCGGCTGACCAAGCGCTGATTGGGCAGTTCATAGAGCGGCGCGTCGATCACGCCCACGCTGCCGACGCGCACATACTCCAGCGCCTCAGCGCGGCTGGTAACACCGATGTCGATCCACATGCGCTCGATTGTACTGGCCTGCGTGCGCTCGTCGGGCTTCATCAGGTGAATCGGCTTCTTGCCGATCACGCCCACCACCTCGCCCGCCTTGCCGAGCAAGCGCACGCGCTGCCCGACAAGCACCTGGGAGTCCCATCCGCCGACGGCGGCGAAAAAGAGAAAGCCCTGCTCATCGATATGGCTGACCATCACGCCGATTTCATCGATATGACCGGCCAGCAGCACCCGCGGCGCGCCGCCCTCGATCACGGCAAAGCTGTTGCCCGCGACATCGGCGTACACACTGTCGGCGAAGGTGCGCGCCTCCTCACGCCAGACCCGCGCAGCTGCGGCTTCGTCGCCTGAAGGGCCGGGAATACTTAAGAGCCGATGCAGAAATGCGCGACGCGACTCGTCCATGGGAACTCCTTAGTAAGCATGCTGAATGCCCAAGTATAGCTTTTTCAGCCAGGTAAACAACTCAGTAAATACCCGTTCACGCACCGGCGGCGCCGACAGCACCAGATCGTGGAGGCCATTTTCGATGGCGATCAGGGTGACATCGCGACCAATCCCTGGGCCGGATTGGCGCATATGCTCCACGTTAAGCACACAGTCGGCGCGGGTAAAATCATCGCTCCAAACCGTACCGGTATATGAACACGCTGAATGCATCAGCAACACCGGGCAGGCCACCGCAAGGCCGGCCTGGAGCCGGCGCTGACCCTGGCGGATCGCGCGCAGCCAACCGGCGTAGGTCGGGAAGCCCTCGATTGGTTTCCAGCGCGGATCAAACGCCCACTCGCCGTGATAATCCTGGTGAACACTCTGCGCATAGAGCGGCGAAATCTGGTTGGGCAGGGTCACGTTGGGCGCCAGCGCGCCGACCTGCGCCATCACATCGCCTACAACACGCAGAGCAGCGTCGGCATTCAGATCGAAAAATGGACTGTTGAGGAACAACGCGCCGATTTCGTCGCGCTGTGCGCCTTCGTGGGCGTAGAGCGCACCGGTTAGTCCGCCGGTTGAATGGCCGTTAAGCACTAACAGCCCGTCATGTTCGGCGCGAATGATCGTGATCGCACGGTCGATCTCGGCATAATACTCGCGCAAATCGCGGCAAGTATTGGGGAGTTGATGCGGCCGGATTGAACGCCCATAGCGCCGTAGATCGAGGGCGTAAAAGGCGTAGCCCTGCTCAGCGTAGGCTGCGGCCAGGTGGGCCTGAAAGAAATAATCGACGAAGCCGTGGAGGTAAAGCACAGCGCGGCCCGTCGGCTGGGCGGCCCGCCGACGCACCAGGGTCGCGACGCAGGGGCCGTCGTAGGCGCTGGGCAAGGCGATTGTTGTAGCCTCACAGCCGGCGAGCGGGTCGGGCGCCCAGATTGGGGCAAGGGTGGGTGTATTCATTACACACATTGTAATCCGACGGCGCAAAAGCGTCCAACAGAGGAAATCGATGCGCCAGGTTCGAGTGGAGCAGGGCAGGGGCATGGGAATAAAAAAGCGGCCGTCTGGGAAGGGTCTTAGCCCGCTGTCCCAAACGACCACACTGGTTTTACGCCGCCGTGCGCGGCAGAAGATTGTTGGCGACCTCAGCCGCCGCTCTACTATACCGAGGCGTGTGCCGCCCATTAAGGGGCGTGGTTAGGAATTGAACCTTATTTGCATTGCACGATTGGTACTAAGACCTTTTGGGAGAACAGCTATAGAGATAGCCTTGCCGTAAACCGTGCTGCGAAGAAGCTACATCAGAAAGTCATAATCCGTTGGTGTCGCGGCAACGACATTTGAGAGTTCTCAACACACGATCGCTCCTGCCGTCGTTAAGCCGCAACTGAAGCTTGCGCCGGCACCAACGGACTCAAACGTGGCATTGGTCATGACGGCAGCATTGGACAGATCAGCGTTGTCTTGAGATGATGCTGCCGACAGGCTCGTCAGGAATGCCAGGTAAATTCGATAGTCTGAAGAACGAGCTTGCATGCGCTGTTCAACCGTATTCAGTTGCCCATTATCTGACAGGAGGCCAGCTTCTTCGGCAGGCACGATCGCAATGGCGCTGAGTTTGGGGTTCTCGATGCGCTTGATAAAGGCGAACGAGACAGCGCCATCGCTAATCGTCACCGGGAAGGCTTCCATCGTCGCCACGTTCTGACCGACCTCGGCGAAGATGTCATAGTTGCTCAGCACTGTAGCGCCTTCAAGCTGCACATCAAAGGTGCGTTGATTAACCGCATTCTTCGTCAGTTCGGCGAAGTACAGGCGCACCTCGTACGCACCATTTGTCACCGGGATGCTGAAGGTGAAGGCGGTTGCGCCAACGCTGGCCGAGCCGGCCCATTCGCTCTGGAAGATTGCATTATTCATCCCCGCCGGAATGCCAGTGACGGTGTTGCTGGTGCTGAAGGGGAAGCCGCCACTTACCTGCCGCTACAGTTCCCGCTGCTGCTACACGCCTGCCAGGTTGTGCCACTGACCGTCTGCGCCCCGCCGCCGCCATTCGCCCGCACCGTTGAAGTGCCCGAAACGGGCGTCGCTGGCGGCGTATTCGTTGCTATAGGCGTGTTCGTCGCTGTTGGCGAGGAAGTGGGTGTCGCTGTCAACGTTGGTGTCGGGGTAGGGGAGACGGATACCGTACCACCTGCCGCCCACGTCAACGCAGACTCAAAGAGGTTCCATCCATTGGCATTTGCAACTGTTGGAGCAGTGCCCCGGAAGAAGAAGCCAATGCGGCGAGCTGGCGCTGCCATCCCTGCCATCGTACTGCCTTGCTCATAGGCAAAGATCATCGCTTGCGCACTATTACCAGGTACTGTTGCAACGACAATCGCATCACCTGCTGGATTACCATAGGTCATCCACGCTGAACTGGTGAGCACCGTCGTCGTGCCACTCAGTCCAGCGGCAGCAAGAGGATGCGACGGATTGGTAATAGCCACTTGCGTGAGGTTTGTCACATACGACCCAGCGATGGAACTCATGCCCAGGTCGTCATAGAGGGCTTCGTGCCAATTGATCAGCGGCACAGTGACATCACGCAGTTTGGTTCCCACGGCACTCGCTGAGGCAGACGCTGAAATCAAGACCACGCTCTTGCCGGTTGCATCGGCTGCTGTTACAGCCGACGCCGAAATGAGCGTGACTGTGTAGCCTAAGCTTTCGAGACGGCTGATGACGGCCTGATCCCCCGTGTTACTACTCGACCCCACCAGGAGTGCCGTTTTTGGCCCTCCGCCGATCGGCGTCTGTGTTGGGGAGGACGTGTTCGTTGCTGTAGCCGTCGGAGTCGGCGTGACTGTCGGTGTATTCGTTGCTATGGGTGTATTCGTCATTGTCGACGTTGGGGTGGACGTTGCTATAGGCGTGGGCGTGTTCGTCGCCGTCGGAGAGACGACGGGTGTCGCTGTAGGTGTGGGATCTGTTCCCGCTGGAGCAGCAAGTGTCAGAACGAGTTGGGGCGGGAAATTGCCTTCTCTGGAGGAAAAGAGCACTTCGTCTATGCTCCTGCTCTGGAGCGCAAAATTGTATACGCCGGTACGATGCACCAGCTGGGTGACATCGAACTCAACCCAGGTACCGGAGTGTACTTCAGCAACAGCGCTCATAAGCAAGCCAGGGGCTGTTATTGGTGGGAAGCCAAAGTAGGATCCGGTAAACTGCTGTTCTTGCCAATTTCCCCCTGTGGCTGTGTGTACGCGCACCTCTTCACCGCCGCCCTCGATGGCATAGAGACGCAACCGAGCGCTCGCTACGGCGTAGGGTAGCGTACTAACGTTAAAACGCAAGAGGCTATATACATCACCAATACCCTGCACTGCGAGCGTCGTAGTAAAACCGGCTCTCCAGGATTTCCCGGAGTCGGCCCTACATCTAGTAAGCCGGGGCGGCTTGCAGACCGAGCCGCCGATAGCCCTCGAGGTCAAGCGTGATGCGTTGGAACAGGCGGCGGTGATTGGTTATGCCGAAACAACGGCGCTTGAGCACCTTGCGTTTGTTGTTCAGGCCCTCCACGAAGCCACTGTTCTGATGCTTGCGGAAGTAGTTGGCAATGCCGTCCAGCCAGGTGTCCAATAGCTTCAGGAAGCCGTTGAAGCAGGCCACGCCACGGGCCAGCACCTTGCGCCGCCAGGCTTTCAACCGGCGCAGACCTGCCGCTTTGGAACGGGTACGGTCAAAGATCTGGGTTAGCTCTTCGCGGAGGTTGTAGGCCTCTTCGAGGGCTGGACTATACGAGAGGAACTGGTCACGGCGGTCGCGTTCCGCATCGGTCAAGGTCGAGGCGCGCTTCCGCAGCGGCCACATGGTGTGCTTGAGCGTCTCTGCTTGTGCGGGCGTGAGGGTCTTGCGCAGGCGCTTCAGTTCCGCTTTGCGCAAGCTGTCGACGGCATCGGCGGCATGGGTGGCTACATGAAACCGATCAATGACGAGGGCCGCGTGCGGCAGCACCTCCTCGGCGGCGCGCACATAGGCCTCCCACATGTCGGTACAGACGGTACGGATGCGCTGGCGCATCGGCGCGGGGATGGTCTGCATCCAGGCTACCATGGTCGCTTTGGTGCGATCGGGCAGCACCGCCAGCAGGTGGAGCGTGCCATCCGCTTCCTGCGCGGTCACGATGGCGACGAAATCGCGGTGGCCTTTCTTGAGCGCAATCTCGTCAATCCCGATCACTGTGAACGGCGGCAGCGTGTCCCACGCGGTGGTCGACTCGATCCGGCGGTCAATCACGCCCAGCACGGCATCCGGCAAGACCTCGGCTTTGCGGCAGACATCGACGATGGTGCTGTTGATCAGCAAGACGAGCAGGTGCTGCTCAAAGGCGTTGGTAAAAGGGGTATTGGGCGTGTACCAGGGCCGCACCTGGGTGGTGGTTGGATGGTCATCGCAGAAGGGGCAGCGAAAGCGCTTGGGCCGGATCTCAATCCAGACCTGCATGCCCAGGATCGGCAGGTGACGCAAGCGAATGGGACGGTCGGTGCCGGCCGAGTCGGTAATCGTGCGGCCACACTTCCGACAGGTGGTGCTGGTCAGCGTACTGCGGACTTCAATCAGCAACTCGCGCGAGGAGTTCACATCCGTTCGGATCACGTCGACATCGGGCAAATCCAGCGGGATGGCAATCGTGGGGCGCTTCGCCATACAGCACTCCTTATGGTGGCTCGGCGGGTCTGGCGGCATCATCCCACCAATCGGGCGCTCAGGCAAGGGGTACTACATCTAGGGGCTGATCCGGGAGATCCTAGAGAGCCACTTCAGCTTCATCAATAATTACTCCTGGCAACGCAGCCCGCACCAGCGTTCCCAAGCCAGGTGCTGTTATGATTGTCAGTGTACCATTGCAGCTATCGGCACGCTCGAGCATGCCCAATAGCCCATAGTGGCCCTGCGCGGCCAGGTCGGCCCAGTTGGTTGGGAGTGTAAAGCCCTTGCCATCGTCGGTAATGTCCAGGATCACCGCCTCAGCGTCCCAGGCAAACCGCACGCTGATCGTTTGTGCATTGGCGTGGCGGAGGATGTTCGTGCAAGCGGCTTGATAGATTCGATACAGATGGATGCGAACGTCCTCATCGAGCACAAGACAATCGGCCTGAAGCGCCTTGCGCAGCCGAAGTTCTGGATGCGCACGCTGAAGATCGTGCAAGTGACTTTCAATCGCAGCAGTGAGGCCAAGCGACTGCAGGGCGGGCGGACGTAATTCGACACACCACGAGCGTAAAGCACCTATCACATTATTAATCACCTGGTGTACTGTAGGTGACGCCTTGTTCCCTATCTGTCGTTGACTCAACAGTGTGAGTTGGACCTGGTACAGTTCCTGGAGCGGACCATCGTGTAGCTCCTGCGCCAGACGCACGAATGCGGCATCCTGATGCGCGGTTAGGCGACGGCGCACATCGCGTAAGGCTTGTTGAGCCAACCACGGTTCTGTCGTGTCCGTTCCGGTACAGACAATCGTGCGCGTTTGCGCATCAGAACCAGCGACAAGCTGAATATCCCACTCAATCCGGCGGGTGCCAAGCGCAGACTCAGGCCACACATTCACATAGCGTTTGGGCAGACGATCCAGCACGCCCTGGGTCAAATCAGGGATGTAGGCGTGTGCATCGTGGGGGATCAGGCCATAGTCCCAGAGATAGTTGCCGACAATGGCTTCGGCAGCAATCCCGGTGAGTTGTTCGCAGGCCCGATTGAACATCAGCACCTGACCGGCGCCGTCAAGCACCATAATCAGCGCCTGGGTGCGATCAAGCGCTGTGGCAATGCTGGGAGGCGGCTCAAGAGGAATTGGAGCCTGGGTTAAAGCCGCTTCATAATTGCGCATCCCGAGCGCGCATCCTGCTGCAAATTCGCCGAGCAGCGCCGCTCCGCGGGCATGGATATCGGGACAGTCGCTGGTTGCACATATCGCCCAGATCCACTGGGCCAGCCAACGATGCAGATCACTCACGCCGTCAACTTCCGCTGCAAAAAACCGGCCGATCTGTACGCCGATCTGGCGGATGAGGAGAGGCGGCGCCTGAGCATCGTGGAGGAGACGCGAAGCCTGGAGCTGGAGATCATGGAGGGCTGAACGCACTAACGGGGCCTGAGACTGCGGAAATTCGGGTAAAGTGGGCAGTTCAAGGTGAACCTGTCGCCTACGATCTTGGCGAACGGGGAAAGACGGATGCGTTACCGAAGTGGCGTCGGCGTGCACATGCAGCTCCTCTAGGCAACAGCGTTGTTCAGCAACGTACAAAGAGGTTTGGGCGAGCTGTGCTCTATGCATAGCGAGTGAGCGCTTCGATTTTAGCACGCTTCTTAACTTTAAAACAACCACTACCATTTCGATTTTGTCACCTTGCGTACAGAGGATCACACGCCCGTTGCGCTACAGATCAACCTACAGCCCTAGCAGGCCGTTCCGTGGTATGCTAGAAAGAATGCAACGTGTAAAAGGAACAAGCTATGCGGCGGATCGCAGTGCTCTACAACCCATTCGCAGAAGCATCGATCCAGCATTCGATCAAGCTCGTCGCGTGGCTGCGCGAGCGCGGGGTCGAGGCGATGCGCGGCGTTTCACAGGAGTATCGCGATCAGCCCCGATCGCTGGACGACACCGATCTGATGGTGGCGCTGGGCGGCGACGGCACGATTCTGCGCGCGGCACGGCTCACTTTTGATCGCCCGATCCCAGTCCTGGCGGTGGCGCTTGGCCACCTGAGCTTTATGGCCGAGATCGGCCCCGAAGAGCTCTACAACGGTATGGGGCGGATCTTGGAAGGCGGGGGTTGGCACGATGAACGGGCTTTAATCTGGGCCAGACTTTGGCGCGAAGGGCGCCAGATCGCCGAGTTCACAGCGCTCAACGAGGTCGTTATTGCCCGCAGTGACCTAACCAGGATTGTGAATGTTCAAGTTACGATCGACGACTCGTTGCTCACAACCTACCTCGCCGATGGAGTGCTGGTGGCAACCTCCACCGGATCTACGGCATATGCCCTGGCCGCTGGCGGGCCGATCGTCGATCCGCGCTCGCGGGCGCCGGTGCTTGTGCCCATCGCCGCCCACCTGACCAATATTCCCTCAATGGTGCTGCACGAAAATGCCGTGGTAACCCTGGCTTTGCGCAGCCGCCACAAAGCTAGCCTGACGATCGACGGCAGCGAGAGTATCGCGTTACAGCAAGACGATGAAGTAATGGTGCGTCGGAGTTCGAAGGTTTCCACATTTGTGCGCCTCCGCCCGACCAGCCAATTTTATACGCGCCTCGTGGCGCGGTTGCGCCGCGATTAAGGAGAAAGAATGCTACGTTATACCGGTGCTGCGGCCAGCGGCGTCATTGCCGCCCCGATCGAGCGCGTGTGGGAACTGGTGAGCGATGTAACCCGCCACCCGATCATTGCCGGCAGCGGCGAGGTGCAAGAGGTGTCGATTGTTGGCGGGGGTGACCTGGCCTTGGGCAGCGTGTTTCAGTCGCAGCAGAATATGCGCGGCATGCGCTATGTCACCGCGAACAAAGTGATCATCTGGGATGCGCCATACCGGATGGCCTGGAAGGTTGGCGCGCCGGGACTGCCCGGCGTAGCGCAGACATGGCTCTTTGATCTGACGCCTGTTGCCGGCGGCACGCGCGTAGAGAATGGCGTGGCGCTCGTATATGCCTTGCCACCGATCCCGCCCTTCACTTGGGTCAGCCGGAAGCTCGCCCGCGGTTATGCCAGTTCGATCACCCCAACGCTTACCAACATTGCGCGCCTGCTGGATGCGCCGCCACCCACACAGGTTGTTTTGCGTGAAACTCCGCCGGCCGCCGCGCTGGCGCATATGCCGCCACCCATCGTGCAGGGGGTTGCGTTGGCGCTTGGCGGTTTGGCGTTCCTGGCCGTGACCCGGCGGATCATGGGAGCGCGTTAAAGATCCGCGCCCTTCAGGGCGCGGATCAGCCGGCGGGCGGCGGAACGGGCTAAAACCGTGTTCCGCCGTGTTCGGGTTGGTCAGGGAAGAGGAAAGCCGAGGGCGGTGGAGCCGCCGCGCGTACCGGCGCCGGGGAAGAGCGAGCGCTCGGCGACAATCGGCAGGGTGGCGCTCACAACTGCCGTTACAGCAGCTTCGTCGGGGTAGAGTTCGTGAACGGCGAGGGTGTAGCGGGCATTCGGCGGAATGGTGAATGTCTGCGTGGCCGGGGCGCCATCGGCAAAGAGTAGATCGACGGTAACGGTTGTTGAGACGCGGTTGGGGTTACTCACGGCCAGGTAATAGGCTACGTCGGTGGTGCGCCCATCGACGAAGGCCCAACGGTAGCTTGGCGCAAGTGCGCCGCTGCCGACCGTACCGGCCAATCCGTCGTTGAAGAGTAAAGCGCGCTCCACGGCGATCGGGCGATCGGCGCGCACGAGCGAACTGACACCCTGGGCGGGCACAACATCGTTGACCAGAATTGACAATTGCGAACGCGGCGGCACCGCATAACGGCGCGTCAGCGCGGCGCCTTCCGGATCGCTGAAGATCGCCTCAACATTCGTCGGCTGGTCGTTCGGGTTGAGCACGAGCAGACGCATGGTAAAGTCGCCCTCGGTAGTGCCCTCGGCAAAATGCCAGTTCCGGCTGAGGGTGGTGATGCCCTGGCCGGTGTGAAAGCCGGTCTGATTACCGCCGAAACGCATCGTGCGCTCGACCGCGATCGGCTGGGCGGCGATCACCCGTACGCCGAAGTCGGCGTTGACCAGCGGGCGTGAGCCATCGGGCAGCGGTGCAATGTCGTTGACCGTGATCACCAGGCGATTTTGCCCTGGAATCACCACCGGCTGATCAAATACTACGCCGTCGCGGCGCAGGTAACTCAGCGTTGCGGCAACTGCCGCTGCCTGCGGGTTGAAGAGAATCAGATACGTGCTGGCGCCATTCACCGTCGAACCCTCGGCAAAGTACCAGACCCGCGAGAGTTCCGCGATCCCGGCCCCGCTGTCGATATCGGTGGTGAGGCCCATGCTGCGCTCGGCCAGGATCGGCGCGCTCGACTCAACGATCGCCGGCAACGCAGCCGCGCCGCTCGCCAGGTCGTTAACAACCAGATCGGCACGGGCGCCGGCAGGCACCGGAACCACCTGGGTTACCGGGCTGCCGCCGGGGCGTACCAGGGTCACGCGGGCGTCGGCGGCGGCGCTGGAAGGGTTAAAGAAGCTGAAGCGCTGACTATAATCGGTGACGTTACCCTCGGCGAAATACCAGCGCGCGCGCACGGTCGACTGATCGGCGCGGGTGCGCAATTGGGGCAATAGATTACGAAATGCCGGGAAAGGATCGTTGGCGCTCGGGTCGGCCTCGAAGTGTCCGGCGATGCTTGGGCGCAGCGTACGCGTCGCACCAACCGTCACCCGATGCTCACCAGTGGGCGCGATCTCATAGGCCTGCCCTAGCCAGGCCACGAGCGTAATCAGCACGGCCTGGGCCTGCTCAGACGGCGCCTGATCGGGTGGCGCGATCAATGCGACGTGAACCGCCGTATCGCCGCCGGAGAGCCGCCCAACTTCCGAGGTTGGCCCGCCGAGGCGGCCCTCGAAGAGATTACCCTCAGCGTCGATCACATAGTGATAGCTTAAATCATCCCAGCCGAGCACATCGGTCTGATGTAAGAGCAAAGCGCGCATAAGGCTCAGGCTATCGTCGGCGGCAGGCGTGGCGGCGATCTGGTGCACGATGATCCCGCGTGGGGCGCGCCGCGCCGACTGCGCGGCAACAACCCGTCCGCTCCACGTCTCGCGGGCAATCGCCGCCGGGCGCTGGGTGAGCGTATCGGGGCCGAAGAGGATCGGGCGGCGCGGCAGGCCGGCAGCGAACACCGGCGGATCACCGACCGTGCGGAAATAGCTTACGATAACCGCATCGAGTACGGCCGACGTGCGCGCGGCGGTAGTGGTGAAGGCGGCGCGCAATTGCAGGTAGCTTGTGTCGGCGGGCAAGGCCACAACATCGGCAGTAGCGAACGCGCCGTCGTCGGCCTGCGAGCGGGCGTCGGCGCTCTCTAACGCCAACCACGGCCCCCAACCGGCATCGGCGTCCAAGCTCGGCGCATCGGCGCGAGCGCGCACTTCCAACGTCAACTCGGTGCCGACGATCACCTCGGCACGCCAGACGGCGCCAACCGCATTCGGGGCAAAATCGGTTTCAAACGGCGCCGAGAGAAAGACGCCCTGGGCGACCGCTTCGGCCAGGCGCAACTCGCCCCCGGCATTATTGGTGATCAGCAGGTCAGCGACATTCCCGGCCCGCCAATCAGCAACATCCGCCAGTTCCCAACGCCCAAACTGCGCACCGGGGGCGGCTTGCTGGGCGCGCAGCGGATGAACAAGTGGCATGAGCGCGAGCACGGCCACGACGAACAGCACCAGAGCGATGCGGGCATGAACGCGTTGGAGTGCTGGCATTGCGGATCACTTTCGCTATCATGGCGCGGCTTTGACGCCACCATTGAACGCTCCGCGATAGGCATTCGCCGAGTCGTAAAGCATCCAGCCGTCGATTTCCGGGTACTTCTCGGTCGCGTCGATCTGAGCGCGCAGTTCGTCGGGGCCATAACGCACCACCTTGTACGCCCATGGGTCGGTATGATCCTGGAGCCAGGGTCGCAGGCGGGCGTACTCGCCGCGGATCTGCTCCACCCCAGCAGCGTTGGCGGCATCGAGCACGGCATAGGGTTCCTCAACCGGCGAGTCGAGGCCGAAGGAGCCGGGCCACCAGAGGCTCGGGTAGGGCATGGGCGCGATATAGTCGGTGTAATTGCCCATGCGTTTAATATCTTGCGCGATCGTCAGCGAAGGCCCGAGGACAACGCGCCCGAAGACATCGATCGACATCTTCGCGCCGGCGCCGTTGATCGCCCGGTGGGCCAGATCCATGAACTCGGTGATCGCATCGAACATCCGATCAGGATTGTTCACCGCATCGATCGGCTCGGAGAAGAGCAACTTCTCGCTGAACTCGGCGCGGGTACCGAAGTAATCGGGGAAGCGGATGTAGTCGTAGTTGATCTCATCGAAGCCCATGAGCGCAGCTTCGACCCCGAGTTGAATATTGTAGTCCCAGACGTTGCGGTTGGTCGGATCGAGGTAGGCGTAGCGAATATTCGGGCCGGGATAATCGGCGTAAACCTCACCGGTTTCGCGGATGCGGATCGACCACTCGGGGCGCGCATCGGAGAGCGCGTTGTCGTGCGAGAAGAGCTGGATGCGCGCGATCGTATAGACGCCGCGATCTTTGAGCCGCTGCACCAGGCCGGGCATATCGATATAGTTGGCCGAGATGCCCAACTCGCGCGCCAACGGCACCTGCGTATCGTAATAGACCAGGCCGAGATCGTCGCGCAGGTCGCTCTTCAAATCCACAACCAGCGCGTTCAGTTCCGTGCGATCAATCAGATCAAGATATTCATCGACCAGGCTCGGGATGGTGGCCACGGCGGCAGTAATATAGAGCGCCCGCACAGTGAAGCGGTTAAGCGCAAATTCCGAGGGGATATTGCCTGGTTCGATCGGGATCACCTGGGTGGCGTAGCCCGGCGAGAGGATCTGCAAGAAGCCCTGCTCGGGCATGCCTTCGAGGCGGAACACCCCATCGTCGCTGCCCAAGATGCGGGTGAAAGCTACATCGGTGCCGGGGAAGGTGGTGGTCGCAATCACCGTGGCGTTGGCGAGCGGCGCGCCGCTGTCCTGATCGATCAAGCGTCCGACAAGCGTATCGGGGCGCAGCACCGCGTCGAGCGTCGTGGTCTGGTCAAGTTCCTGGGTGAGCGGAGCGTACCCGTCGGCGCTGACTTCAACCGCCGTAATGCCTTCCGGCACATCGCTCACGGTATAACTGCCGTCGGCGGCGGTGCGCGCCGCGAGCGTGCCCACGCGCACAGTTGCGCCGGCAACACCCTGATTCGAATAGCGATCAATAATCGTGCCGCTCAACGTATTCGGACGCAACACCAGATCGCGGGTGACACTACGCTGCACGGCCTCTTCAACCGGGGCGTATCCGGGCGCGTTCACTTCCAGCGCAAACTGCTCGGGCACATCGCTCAGCATGTACGTGCCGTCGGCGGCGCTGGTGGTGGTGAGCGTATTGCTGATGTCCACCGTCACAGCGAGTTCGGCGCCGGTGATCGGCTCGCCGGTGTAGAGATCGGTAAGCGTACCGCTGAGCGTATTCGGCAGCAACGGCATACTGAGCGTCACCGTCAGCGTCTCATTACCGACAACCGCCGGATGCGTTTCCAACGGCAGACTGAACGCCGCATAATTCGGCGCGGTTACCGCCAAAGTGTCGGTGGCTTGCCAATTGGGCGTCTGGAAGGCGCCCGCAGCATCGGTGGTTAACGTCGTCTCGCCGACGACAACGCTCGCCTGTGGGACAGGTTGGCCGCTATACGCATCGGTGACCGTGCCGGTAAGAACCACCGGCTCACGGCTACAACTTGCCAGAAGAAGCATAAACGCCAGGAAGAGCACAGCACCAATGCGTCGAACATTCACGCGCAGCGTGGCGGAAAGGGCAAACCAGACCATAGGAAACTTCTCTCCTCGGGCGTCACCGCCAGGATTGGGGATTATCACGATCTACGGCATAATAAAATTTTTACACTTGCTTGTCAAGCAATGGAGCAGATAAAGGGGGGAATCAGCAGGTTGTCAGCCAATCTTAGCCGAAGCTTAGTAGACCACTTCAAAAATACGATGCAGGCCTTCTTTACCGCGCAGGTGTACGGAATCCAGTGAAGTAAGGGGATACGGCGCCGCAACGCCTGTGGTCAGCGCGTCGTGGAGGTGATACGAGACGATCACCTGGCCGGCTTTGGCCATACCCGAAAGCCGACTAGCGGTATTGACCACATCACCGATTAGCGTGTAATCCTGGCGTTGTTCGGAACCGATATTGCCGACAACAGCCCGGCCATAGCTGACCCCAATGCCCATCCCGACATCGATGTCCAACTCTTCGCGCCACCGGCAGGCGAGTTCGGCGAAGGCGCGCTGCATACTCACCGCCGCCTGCAAGGCCCGCTGCGGGTCGTCAGGATGCGCAATCGGCGATCCGAAGACACCGATGATGCCGTCGCCGAGGAACTTATCGATCGTGCCGTCGTGCGTGTAGAGCGCCTCGGTCATTGCGGTGAAGTAGCGATTGAGGATGCGTTCGATCAAAACGTGTGGATCGGTGCGCTCGGTGATCGAGGTAAAGCCGCGCAGGTCGGCGAAGAGCACCACCACATCGCGCTCGGTAGGCCGCCCGAAGCTATCGCCGGCGCTCAACAGTTGTTCGGCGACCATCGGCGACACATAGCGCCGGAAGACGCTGCGCACCCGTTCGCGCTCCTGACGTTCAAGGCGTTTCAGCGCGCTGATGTCGCGCAGCACCGCGACCTGGCCGAGCGGCAACTCGTCGGCGCTACGCACCGGGGCAATACTAACGCTATAGACGGTTTCGTCGGGCAATTCGATTTCGACCGGGCCATTCCGCGGATCACTCTGCTCGATCAGCGGCAGCAGCCAACTGAGTGACGCATCGCCCGTACCACTGAGCAACGCCGCTAACGGTTGGCCGCGGAAGCGTTCGAGGCTCAGGCCGAGGCGATCTTCGGCGGCTCGATTGGCGAGCAACAATTCGCGTTCCGGCCCAATCAGCAAGATCGGATCGGTGGCGCCGCGCAGAACGGCATCGAGCGTCGAGCGCTCGTCGGCGACAACACGGTAGAGCCGGGCGTTCTCGATCACCTGGACAATCAGGCTCGCCACGGTGGTAGCGAGCTCCAGATCGGCGCGATCAAAACCCTGTTCGCGCCCGGTAGCATCAATACAGAGCACGCCAAGCGAACGCGCACCGGCCATCAGCGGGACGAAGAGCACATCACGCAGATCACGCGCCACAAGCAAGTTCTGCAGCATCACCAGTTCTTCACGATCACGCAGGTGGCGCACCAACCGCGGCTCGCGCAAATTCTGCAGGCGGCGCAACAGTTCGGGCAGCGCAAAAACGATGCGCGGCAGTTCGCTATCGTGCGGCGAAGGTTCACCGGCGAGAGCCACCAATACATTCCCAGTCTGGTCGGCTTCGCCGATCAGTAGCAAGCCGGCCTGACGCACAACAAAGATCCGCGCCACTGCATCGGCGGCAAGCTGGAGGTTCTGCGGCGCGTCGAGTTGAGCCGTAATTGCCACCGAAAGTCGGTTCACCTGGTTCAACTGCGAGATGCGCTGCTGTTCATTTTCGAGCAGGCGCGCATTGCCGATCGCAATACTGAACTGGTTCACAATTGCGCTCAACACCGCCTCATCGCTCGGGCCGAACGCACCCACCTCAGCGCTGCGCACATCAAGCGTGCCGAGCAGTTCGCGGCGCAACAAGATCGGCACAACCAATTCCGAGCGCACGGCCTCATCGCCGGGGAGCATTTGCACAAAGCGCGCATCGGCGGTGACATCATCGACGCGCACCACATGGCGTTGCTGGATCGCCCACCCGTTGAGGCCCTGATTCACCGGAAAGCGCGCCTGTTCGGGCATGCTATCACCGAGACCGCCGGCAACAGCCTGAAGCACCAATTCATCGCCGACGCGCATCATCAGGCTTACCAGCGGGTAGCCGAACTGCTGGTGGATCATGTAGACCAGCAGGCGCATCACCTGATCGGGCTGCATCAACTCGGAGAGCAGCGCATTGATCTCATTGATCTTGCGCAATTCCTCGGCGCGGCGGGTAAGCAACTCTTTTTGCTGTTGCGCCACGCGAAAGAGTTGCGCACTCTCCAGGGCGACGGCGCTCTGCGCGGCTACCGAACTAAGCAGATCGATATGATCGTCGGTGAAGAAGCCGGGCGTATGGTGCACCAGCGTGATCACCCCAAGCGTATTGCCCTCGCGGAGTACCGGCATTGCGGCAACGGCGCGCACGCTCGTATGCACCTCGCTGGACGAAAACCAGCGCCGATCCTGGCGGGTATCGTTAATCACCAGCGGCATACGCTCGCGGATCACCCAGCCGGCTACGCCGTGACGGAGAATATCGTGCAACACCGGGGTGGCCGGGTTGCGACTACTGGAGTAACAGAGGGTGCGATCGTCTTCAAAGCCAGTGAGAATGATGCTGGCCCGAATTGCGCCCACCGCGTCGGCGAGATGATCGAGGAAGCGCGTGAGCAGTACATCGAGCTCGATACTCGCGCCGAGATCACGGGTAAGATGGAGCAGGAGTTCCGTCTTGCGCTGCTCGTTGGCCAGCCCGCGCTGAGCGCGCTGCAGGCGCAACATCGACCGCACCCGTGCAAGCAGTTCGTCCATGTCGACCGGCTTGGTCAGAAAATCGTCGGCGCCGGCGTCGAGACTGGAGACGCTCGTCTGCTGATCGGTCGAGGCGGAGAGCACAATGATCGGGATGAAAGGCTTGGTGCGGTCAGCCTTGATCCGCCGCGTCACCTCGTGGCCGCCGATGCCGGGCAAGCCCAGATCGAGCAGGATCAGATCCGGGGTGATCAACTGCAAATAGGCCAACGCCTCTTCGCCGCTGGCCGCAAGCGAAACGCGGTAACCATCCATGATCAGCACGTCGTGAAAGACCCGCCGGACAACATTGTCGTCTTCGATGATCAGAATATGGGCTGGCTCAATCATAAGACGCCAGTACAGCCTACTATCGTCGGTAGCGCATCAGAATGCCGTTCTAAGGCCTTCACATAGAAAGTATAGCACACTCTTACTCTGCCTCGTTAACAGCAAGAGGATGGTGGTATGATGACAGGGCCAGGAATCAGGGTTCAGGAATCAGGAATCAGGATGGTGCATTGTACCGACCAGACGGCCTGATTTCGACCTCCCGATACCCGTTGGCTAATGGCTGATCTGCAACGTGTAATGATCCAATGTGCATCGCCCGATTCCTGAATCCTGAATTCTGACTCCTGAAGGACATACATGGAACCCGCGAGTTACGACACGACCGGTGCTGCGCTCAAGTCGATCGTTGCTGAAGTGCTGGACATTGAGGCGATCGACGAGTTGCGGCAGGGGCAGCAGGCAGCGTTGCGCTTTCGCGGCCAATTGCGGATGGAGGCCGACCAGGCATATGCGTTGATCGCGCCGCAATTTCAGGCGTTGGGACGCACAGCACTCTTGCAGGACGATCATCCAGGCGTGGCGGTACTTGCGCTTCCGGCGCTGCCCGCTCCAGCGCCCTCACGGCTCTGGGTAGCGCTGCTGCTCTTCTTCCTCACCGTGGCCAGCACGATCTATGTGGGTGGTCAGGATCTTGATCGCGCCACAGGGCAGCCGTTCTTCAACTTCGGACACGGATTGGCTTTCAGTGCGGCACTGCTGGGGATTCTCGGCGCCCACGAGTTGGGCCACTTCTTCGCCGCCCGCCGTGAAGGTGTGGCAGTAAGTTACCCCTTTTTCATTCCCATGCCGTTCGCAATCGGCATTCTCGGCACGTTAGGCGCCTTCATTTCGATCAAAGAGCCGGTGCCGAACCGCCGGGCGTTGCTGGCGATCGCGGTGTCCGGGCCGCTCGCCGGGCTCATTGTCGCCGTTCCGGTGCTCATCCTGGGGCTAATGCTCTCTGAAGTGAACCTCCTTGCCGAAGTGTACGCCCAACTGCCGGGAGCGAGTTATATCACTGAAGGCAACTCACTGCTCTACGCCGCGCTAAAGATGCTCGTCTTCGGGCGCTTCCTGCCCAGCGGCGGCGAAGATGTCTTCTTGCATCCCGTGGCGCTTGCGGGCTGGGCCGGCCTGCTCGTTACGGGGCTGAACCTGCTGCCGGCCGGCCAACTCGACGGCGGGCACATCTTCTTCTCCCTGTTCGGCGCCCGCGCCGCCCAGGTGATGAGCATGCTCGTGGCCGTAGCGCTGCTGGGTATGGGTTTCTTCTGGAGCGGTTGGTTCCTCTGGGCCGTGATCGTCGCCCTGATGGGCCAACAGCACAGCCCGCTGCTCAACGAGGTCACCCCGCTTGAAGGCCAATGGCTTACCCTGGCCATCATTGGGTTGGTCGTCTTTTTCCTCGTTTTCACCCCAGTCCCAATTACGATTTCAGCCATCCCATAGCGCACTGAGCAACCCGCGTGATCCGGCTGAGCCACTAAGGATCGCATAATTGATCCAACAGGCCGAGCGCACGAATTGCGCTCGGCCTGTTTTGATCCTAAGTTGTGCTGGCGCGAAAGCCAGGCTGCTTAACTTGCCGGCGGCAACACCAGATCCGGGGGCAGGAGGACGGTATCGATGCCGTGGATAACTCCATTGCCCACTTCAATATCCGGCGCGATCACCTGAGCACTATTGTTGATGGTTACCGTGCCATTGCTGGCTTCAACGCTCAGATCCTGCCCGGAGGCGGTTACAACGGTCGTAGCCGAATCAATGTCAGTTGAAAGGATGGCGCCGCCTACCACGTGGTACAGGAGCACCTCTTCAAGCAACGCCGGGTTCTGGGCCAGGACAGTTAGCGTATCGGGCGGCAACGCCAAAAAGGCGTCGTTGGTCGGCGCAAAAACCGTGAATGGGCCAGGGCCGGCGAGCGTTGCGCTCAAACCGCTCGTCTCAAGTAGCCCGACGAGCGTACTAAAACGCGGGTCGTTTGCGGCGGCAGTAACCAGGGTGTCACCGGCAGCCAGCGCATCGTCCATGACATCGGTGCCGGCAGTCGGCACCATCGGGTCGGGCTGACCAGCCGCCGGCGCGGTTGTGGGCAGAGTTGCCGCACCATCGGTTGGGGCCTGGGTTGCGGGCGCGTTTGCGCCACACGCCGCAAGGGCCAGGGCAAGCAGCAGGACACCACTACGGATCAGAACGTTTTTCATTGTATAGATCTCCTGTAAGCACGGTGCTTAGATATCCGATGCAGCTGGCAGCATTGATCATGCACTGCGATCGGAGGGCCAATTCGTTTGAGCCCTGCTACTAGGCTTGCATCTAGCGTGCCAACTGTGGGCTGGGCTAATGAGTAGATGATGAATCCGCTGCTATGGATGCGCTCTACAGCGGCGAGCATCACGCTTGAGCCGTCCGCTTGGCGTATGGGCGGCGCGCCGCACGTCCACAAGGGGCGCAGTGGATGTGCCCACTGCTCTAGCGGTGCACGAGGATGGGCGCGGAGTGTGGTAGCATAAGCGCGCACAACGATTGTGAAGAAAGGATCTCCCGGATGCGATTGGTCACTTACCGCGATGGCGCTCGTGAGGCGATTGGCGCTCTGCGCGACGATGGAGTTGTCGATCTCAGCGCAATTGCCCCGACCATGCTCGACCTGATCGATGGCGGACCACAACTGCTCGCCCGCGCCCGTGAACATTTCGCCCAGGCTACCACCACTCGCCCGCTGACCGACGTCACGCTGCTCGCGCCGATCCCCCGCCCACGCAAGAATATTATCTGCCTGGGCATGAACTACGCCGCCCACGCATACGAGTCGATGCGCGCGAAAGGGTTGCCGGAAACCTTGCCGCCATATCCGGTTTTTTTCACCAAAGCGCCAACTGCGGTAAACCACCCCGAGGCGCCGGTGCCGCTGATGAGCAACCTGTCGGCTCAGCGCGATTGGGAGGTAGAACTGGCCTTTGTGATCTGGCTGCCGGCGCGGAATGTGCCAAAGGAAGAGGCCCATGGCCACATCTTCGGCTATACGATCATTAATGACGTCTCGGCACGCGACATGCAATCCAACCACCAGCAGTTCTTCTTCAGCAAGAGCCTGGATGGTTCCGCGCCGATGGGGCCGTGTATTGTTACCGCCGACGAGATCCCTGATCCGCAGGCGCTCGGCCTGCGCCTGCGCCTGAACGGCGAGACAATGCAGGATAGCAACACCGGCGATATGATCTTCGACATTGCGACATCGATCGCCACGCTCACCAGCGGCGTCACATTAGAACCGGGCGACATTGTAGCCACCGGCACGCCCTCCGGCGTGGGCATGGGCATGGTGCCGCCACGCTGGCTGCAAACGGGCGATGTGATGGAGGCGGAGATCGACGGAATTGGGGTGCTGCGGAACGTGGTAGAGTGATAAAAAATGCCGTAGGGGTGCGTCGCGCCGCACCCCTACGGCATCCTTCTATCTATTTCCGGCGTGAAAGCGCGTACTGGATGCCGCCCTGGAGATCGGCGACCGTGATGATTCCGGTGAGGTCGAGGCCGAGGCCGACGAGGGTTTGGGCAACTTCGGGGCGAATGCCGGTGATGATCACCTGGGCGCCGAGCAGTTTAACCGCCTGTGCAGCGCGCAGGAGCGCATTTGCCACCTGTGTATCTACCACCTGCACGCCGGTAATATCGAGAATGGCGATCGCGGCCCGTTGGGCGGCTACGCCTTCAAGCAAGGTCTCGATCACCAGTTGGGCGCGCTGGCTATCAATGCTGCCGATCAGGGGCAGCGCAATCACGCCGTTGCTGATGGGAATGATTGGCGTACTCAGTTCGCGCAGGGCGGCGCGCTGGGCCTCAATGACCTGTCCTTGTAAAGCTGCAAGCTCAGCCTCAGAGCGGCGCTGGTCACTAATATCGCGCGCTACCCAAAGCACTCGATCAGCGCTGATCCGTGATACGGTCGCGTTAAAATGCTGATCGATCCCACCGGGGCCGGGGAAACTGTAGAGATGATTCCGCGGTTCGCCCTGCGCAAGCACCTCGTTGATGATCGTCAAATATTCAGCGGCAATCTCGGGAGGAATAATGTCGGCGATCTTCCGCCCCAGCAATGCTGCGGAATGGTTGTAGCGCATTTCGGGCTGGGTTGGTGCAACATCGCGATAGATGCCTTCGGCGTCGATTACGAGCACGATGTCGTTCATGGCGCCGAAAATAGTTTGCAGGTATGTCGCCGTCTGGGCCAACTGCTCCGATGCCGCAAGCTGTTCGGTAATATCCTGGGTCTGCGAGAGCCAGCCGACCACGGCGCCCTGCGCATCATGGAGCACGACGTTATACCACTGGCAGGTAATCAGGCTGCCGTCTTTGCGAACATTCACATTGCGGCTATTGGCAGCCTGGCCGCTCAGCAACGCCTGCACAATGCCTTCCACATGCTCGCGAGCCAGGCCGGGCACGAGCAATGCGATCGCGTTCTGGCCGATCGCCTCTTCCGCCGGCCAGCCGAAAATCTGCTCGGCGGCCGGGTTCCAGCGCCGAATAATGCCCTGGTCATCCGCTTCTAATGTCGCCAACGGCGAGGTAAGGAAGCTCTGCTCCATGCGATGCAGTGTGGCGCGCAATTCGGCGGTGTTGGCGAGCGCACGCTGCTCGGCGGCGCGCACAGTCCGCTCGACCTCGGCTTCGCGCACGGCGCCAAGCAACCGACCGAGCTCATCAACCAGCGTGACCCCGCTCTCGGGCTGAGCGCGGATCTGCGGGCGCAACAGATCCATTGCGGTATAGCGGGTGAGCGCAAAAAGCGCCTGCGTATCGGCAAAGGGGCGATCGCGCAGCGCCAGGTAATCGGCGGCGCGGAGCGCAAGTAACGGCGCCGGGTCGCTCGCCGTCAACGCTGCAATCAGCGACTCGGCCAGCGCATTGGCAATTGTATGGCGTTCAACCGGGGGCAGCGCAGCATAGACGGTTGTACTACCGCCAATTGCCTGCTCGATCCGATCCGCGAGCAATGCCGACTGCGCCTGCAATGCCTGAATATAGGGGCTTAGGAGTGCGTCAGTCATCGTCACGCCTTTCGCGTATGGATTGGGCATCCTAAACGAGTATAGACGCACTGTACAACAGGCTTATAACCGGGTCGCCTCACGTTCCTGCAAGCTCAAGACTGTCCAGGTACCCTCGCGCAAGGCGTGGATGGCTTGTACGGCAGCGGCGGCGCCCGAAAGCGTCGTCAGCGTCGGCACGCCATAGACGATGGCCGCCCGGCGGATCGCCGCCTCGTCGAAGAAACTGGCTTTGCCCAGCGGGGTATTCACAATCAGCGCCACCTCACCGTTCTTGACGTAGTCCACCGCGTTCGGACGGCCTTCATTGACTTTGTAGATCTGCTTAACTTCGAGCCCCTGAGCTTGCAAGTAGGCTGCCGTACCGCCGGTGGCCAACAGCGTAAAGCCCATCGCCGCCAGATCGCGGGCGATCGGCACCAGGCTGGCTTTTTCACGATCGTTCACGCTGAGTAAGGCTTTTCCGCTGAGCGGTAACTTCTGGA
>JBBRUG010000004.1:0-45233 GCA_038247995.1 Chloroflexales bacterium
ACAGGTGCGGCGGCGGCGGGCGACAGGTGCGGCGGCGGCGGGCGACAGGTGCGGCGGCGGCGGGCGACAGGTGCGGCGGCGGCGGGCGACAGGTGCGGCGGCGGCGGGCGATTAGGTGCGGCGGCGGCGGCGGGCGACAGTTCAGAATTTGGGCTATGTGTGGGTTCGCTCTGGGCTGTTTCAGCGGCTGGTTACGCCCGCTTTGTTATTGCATCCACGTTCGCAGTGTAGCCATGGTTCGGACATAACCCGCACCACGGAGCATATTGTGGGTGGTGCCAGTTATGACTTCGGCGCGCCCCAGCGTGGGATGAAGGTTTTGTCGAAGCTCCGCCTGCACTTCCTCCGGTAGAATGGTGTACTCTGCAGCGGCGATCAGCACAAGCAGCGGAACGGTCACAGTGCCAATGTGTTCGAGCAAGCGCCAAACCCCGCCATGGACAAATAAGCCCTCAACTTGCGCATAACGACAATGCTCCAGCGCATCACCCTTCCAAAAGACATCACACTCAGGCCAATCAGGATTGGCAGCGCGTAATTGTGGCCAGAGTTCTGCAGCAGGCCGTCCAAGATCGGCGCTGAAATTGGGTAGACGCTCGCTACCCCAGGCCGGATCCATGCCGAGCAATGGGTCGAGCAGGCCGACCCGCACGAGGCGTTCGCGCGCTGCGTGATCACCGCCGGCGAGGGCGAGTGCCGTGGCGCCACCCCACGAGTGGCCGATTAGCGTAACCTCGTCCAATTCAAGCGCATTGATCAAGCCGCTTGCAAGGGCGGCGATGGCGTCGATCTGATGCGCTGCGCTGACGGCGCTCAAACCGTGGCCAGGCATGTCGGGCGCGACAACACGATAGCCGGCGGCAGCGAGATCGGCACCAATGCGCCACAGGGTCGCGGCACTGCTTGTAATGCCGTGGAGCAGTACCACTTGCGGCCCGCTCCCTCCCCAATCGAGATAACTCAGTTCCGTTCCGTCAACAACAATGCTGTCGCGGTGCGCGGAGATTGTGCAATCCATTGATCTAGTCCTCAATCGGCAGTCTGACAGTCTGGCAGTTCGCAATTCTTTCGACCAAGGAACGAAGACCAAAGCGGGACAGGTTTGATCCTTGATCCATCGAGTGTTTCAACCCTGTACGAACGCCGCCAGTTCGTGTTTGAGTTGGGCCAGGGATGGCTCGTGGATATACATCATATGGCCGGCAGCGTAGGTGCTCAGGCTGATATTGGCATACAATTCGGGCGCTAAGCCCAGGTGGTTGAGGGTATAGTCGGTGGCGAAGTAGGGCGTGGCCAAGTCGTAGTAACCGCTCGCAACGTGGACGCGCAAATGGGGGTTCTGCGCCATCGCCTTGCGCAGTGTCTCGCCGACATCGACGTATTTATTCTCGTGGTCGCTGTAACTCCACGGCCAGACCCGCCCGGTAAGGATTTCGTATGGCAGATCACTAGTAAATTGCAGTTCGTCGTGGAGGTAAGCATTGAGCGTAGCACTGTAAGCACCGAGGATGGCGGCGTAGCTTGGATCGAACTCGGTGCGCTCGCCGACCGCGTCCCGATCAACGCCGGTGAAGCGGCTGTCGAGCCGCCCGACGGTACGGCCGTTCGAGCGCAGCAACTCCTTCACAAAACGCTCGTCGCGGATGCGCAGGTCGGAACGCTCGACATAATCGACACTCAAGCCAGTATAACGGGCCAGCCGTTCGGCAATCTCGGCGCGGCGCTCGGCGGGCAGATTAGCGCCTTGCAGCAAGGCCAGCGCGTAGTCGGTCTGGGCGAACTGCTCAACTTCGCTGAGCGTGGCGCGGAGATCGGCCTGGAGATCCGGCGCCAGACGCTTATGGTAGAAGGCGGTTGCGGTATAGGTGGGCAAGAACAGCAGATAAGGTAGGTCGTTGCCGGGATCAAACTCCAACGTGCCGAAGTTGAGCACCATCGAAACAAGCATCAGGCCGTTGAGAAACATGCCGTGGCGTTCTTGCAGATAGCCGGCCAGACCGCCGGCGCGCGTGGTGCCGTAACTCTCGCCAATGAGGAATTTCGGCGCAAGCCAGCGCCCGTAGCGGCTGGTGTACAGGCGAATAAAATCGCCGACCGACTCGATGTCTTTTTTGAAGCCGTGGAATTGCCCGGCCTTGGCGCCGGGTACGGGTCGACTGAAGCCGGTGCTCACCGGATCGATAAAGACCAGATCGGTTCCATCGAGGAGTGTATGAAGATTGTCGCTCAGGCGATACGGCGGCGCGGGAGGAGTACCGTCGGAGGGCATCAGGACGCGCCGCGGGCCAAGCAGTCCCATATGCAGCCAGACCGACGATGAGCCAGGGCCACCGTTGAAGGCAAATGTAATCGGGCGGCGCGAGCGATCGTCAACATCATCGCGGGTATAGGCAACAAAGAAGATGGTTGCGCGGGGCTGTTCACCTTCGGCAGTGCCTTCGCCGGCTTTTTCGGCCTCTTCGTTCAGGACGATTGTCCCCGTGGTGGCGGTATACGTGATTGTAGCTTCCCCAAGGGCAAGCGTATGTTGAGTTTGCACGATTCGATCGGCGGGAGGCGGCGTAGTGGGGGCTTGTGGCTCAGTCATAGACTCCTCTGAGGAATGCAGCATTGGGCATGCAGAATGCAGGATTGCTTGATAGGAAAATATGTTCTATAATGTCGTTAGTCGGATCGCCCGATAGCAGCCTGGAGCGCGTGTAGCGAGGCGCCGACAGGAGGGCAATCTTCCCGCTCTAGCGTTCTAGCGCTTTACCGTTCTACCGCGTTACAGTATACGGCATGGATCAGGTGAGCGAAGGGGGCAGTTGATGGATCAACGTGAACAGGCGCGCAGTTTTCTCATGGCGCATGGTCGTCCAATTGATCAGGCGCAGTTTGCCGTGCATTTTGGCGGTGCGGCGCATGAGGAGCTTCTGATTGCGTTAGCGCAGTACCAGAACGCCGATGGCGGTTTTGGGCATGGCCTTGAGCCGGATATCACAGCGCCCGACTCGAACCCCTTTGCGACCGAGTTAGCGCTGGCTTTGTGTCGTGAGGCGCGGGTAACCCGCGATCACCCGTTGCTCCAGCGTACGGTGGAATATCTAGCGACGACGCAGGAGCACGATGGTGGATGGCGTTTTAGTGCGGCGGTATTGGAACACCCACTGGCGCCGTGGTTTCAGGGTTGGCCCTGGCCGAACTTGAACCCGGCCTGTGTGATCGCCGGGCTGTTGCGCGAACTTGGGCTAGGTTCGGAACGGTTGCATGCGCGTGTCGAGCACCTGTTTGTGACGCATGCGAAGCTGGCCGACTTGGCGACCGGCGCATTCTACGATGTGCGTCCATATGCCGGATATTTTTTCAGTGCGAACGAGCATCCGCGGCGTGAACTCTACCTGAGTGGGGTGCTCTGGTGGGTGATCCGCACGCATCTGGCGGGTGAGTTTCCCAGTGCGGGCCATTTCTTTGCGTATGTGCCCAATCCGCAGAGCTACACCGGGCGGCAGATGCCGGCGGCGATCATCGCCGAGCAACTGGATCGGCTGGAGGCTGAACAGCAAGCCGACGGCGGTTGGCCATCGCCCTACGCCGCGCATTGGCGTGCGCCGACAACAGTGCAGAATCTGCTTACCTTGCGCGCGTTTGGGCGGATCTGACAGGCGGGCAGGCGGGCCGCATGCTGGGTCTTGGCGATGCTGATCAGAGGTAGGTAAATGGTCAGATTGGGCTCAACGAAAACAATGCGGATTGGCGCGGATCAGATCGTCGGAAGAGCGAAAACCCTGGAGTACAAGCGGAGTTCCCAGCGAACCGAGGGCTACAATCGGGCCGGTAAGCATAAATGTGTAGCGCCCGGTGCGCTTCGGGTCGGGGAGGGAACAGTAGCGCGCGAAGCCCTCTTTGCCGAGTTCAGTCTCGACATACTCGCGGTCGGCGCCGAGCTTAAACCCCTGGCCAAACACCTTTACCTGAAGCTGGCGCAAAATGGTTTTATCGAAGTCGTGGAGCGTCTGGGTGATGAAAAGCCACCCAACGCCATACTTGCCGGTCATACGGACGCTCTGGGCCAGGAGCGAGCGTGTGCGGCTGCCGTCGGCGCTTTCGCTGGCAAGTTCGCCGGCGAAGAGATGAGCTTCATCAAGTACGACGAGGGCGTTGGACTGCTGGCCGCCGTTGAAGCTGCGGTGGATCACGTGGCGCAAGCGAGTAAGGATCTCATTGAGTAGGAAGTAGGGCACAGCATCGTGGGCGCCTTCCTGGCTGAACGAGAGCACAACCACTTCGCGGTCGGTGAGGACACGCTGGATGATCTGGGAGAGGGGAGTGCGCCCGCTATCGGTGCGGAAGGCGGTGAGCGATTCGGCCCAGATCCGTTTGAGGCGCGTCTCGTCGAGTTGATAGCGGGCCAGCACATCCTGGGCGCGCTGGCCTTCGCCGGGGGTAGTGCCGGGGCGACTGGCGTAGATTACATCGGCGAAACGCGCGAGATCCTTCACAAGGAGGGGCAGATCCTGGCCACGCAGATTGCGGATCGGTCGGCGTTTGTTCTCCGCGTCACTCAATTCGCCGAGCAGTCCGGCGAGGCGTTCACTGGCCTCACGCTCTTTGTGATGGCCTTTAAAGCCTAAGCTCTCGAAGAATCCGGCGCGGCGCAGCACCTCGGTGAATGCCTCGGCGCCTTCCAGAGCAACTTCATCGGTATTGGTGACGGTGACGGGACGACTATGTTGGAGGCCATTAAAGAGCCGATTGAGACTAAAATCGACCCGATGGTCGCCGGCGGCAAAACGGTCGCGGCCAAATTCGCCCTGTGGGTCGAGCACGAGAATGCCGAGATCAGGGTTGGCAGCGAAGCCGGCGAGGATTTGCGAAGCGAGGATCGACTTGCCGCTGCGCGTCTGGCCAAAAATGCCGAGCATCACTGCTTCGCCGAAGCCGCCCTGCTCAGTCGTACCAAAGTGGCGCAGCGTAAGCGGCACGGGCAGGCCATCGCCAGGTGACGTGCCGGCGTAAAAGATACCCGGCTCGGTGTGCACGAGGGCCTGGAGTGCCTCAGCGGTAGCCGGGAAGACGGGCGTGCCGCTAGGCGGCGGGGTGCTGAGCGTGGTACGGCGGCGGACGCGCCCATCGTCTTCCAACAAAAAAACGCCCAGGGCGGTGAGCTGGGCGCTAGTCAGATCGCTTTCGCCGCTAAGGGCGGGGAGGGCGCCTTGATGCTTGATCACGGCGCGAATGATTGGATCTTCGTGCCAGCGGTTGCGCGTCACAATGCCGCCAAGTTGGCACAGCGCTCGTTTACGGTACGCCTTGCCATTGAAGCGCTCGACCACCTCAAATGTCACCCAGGCGTGATCGAGCGCACGATCGCGCGCCGTCTCCAGAATGTCGACTGTGAAGGTAGTTGTCGAGTTGGGGCTGCCGATTACGGCGATGGGCGGGTGCGCTTCGGGCATGCGTGGCTCGCACAAAAATGCTGAACACTTGTACGCAGTATATCAGCATGCGAACACAAGATCAAGGATCCATAAGATCGCCAAGCGTAAAGAGATTGGGTAAGAATGGGCCGCTATGCTATAATTTATGGATAATTACACGTCCCCGTTTGACGGATCAGTATCGCAGGAGCGCACGCAACAATGAAACCTTTGATTGGCATCTCTTGTGGCACTTTCCACGATCATGCCTGGTGTCCGCCATCATTTGGCCACCGACAGACGTATGTGGACGCTGTGCTCAGGGCAGGCGGCGCGCCGCTGTTGCTTCCGCCGGTGCAAGACGAGCCGACGTTACACGCGCTCTATGCCCGACTCGACGGTGTGCTGCTGGCCGGTGGCGGCGATATTGAGCCGAAGCACTACGGCGCGATGCCGCATGAGCACTTGGGCATGATCGATCCGCTGCGCGACACAGCTGAACTGCCGCTGGCGCGTTGGGCGGTTGCTGAGGGGAAGCCAATTCTGGGGATCTGTCGGGGCATCCAGGTGATCAATGTAGCTCTAGGCGGCACGCTCTACCAGGATCTCCCTTCGCAGGTCGCATCTGAGCTTCAGCATAACCTCTCGTATGAGCGCCAGGATTGGACCTACCCGGCCCATACGATCCAGATCGCGCCCGACTCGCGCCTGGCGCAGGTAATGGGTTTGGTAGATCTGCCAACCAACTCGCTACATCATCAGGCGGTGTGCGCAGTGGCGCCCGGGTTGCGTGCTGTGGCCTGGGCGCCCGATGGGGTCATTGAAGCCCTGGAGGGTGTTTCCAGCAACTTTGTGCTTGGAGTGCAGGGCCACCCCGAGGCACTCCAGGGTGCCGCCGACCCGCGCTGGCAAGCGCTGTTCCGCGCCTTTGTGACGAGTTGTTCCGCCTTCGCCGGAACGACCTCGCTCGCCGCAGACTGATCCCAGGTAACGGGCGACAGGCGGCAGCCGCCGCATAGGATCTGTTTCTATGAAGCGACCGATCATCGGCATTACGATGATGAATGTGCAATACGAAGGTCAGCGCGCTCTGCAAGGCGTGCGGCCGATGTACGTTGAGGCGATTGCAGCAGCCGGCGGCGTGCCGCTGCTTATCGCGCTTACCGATGACGACGCAATTACACAGGCCCTTTATGCGCTCTGTGATGGGATTCTGCTGCCGGGCGGCGAAGATCTCGATCCGGTGACGTATGGTGAGTCGCCGCACCCCGAGCTTGGTCCAGTTGATCCGCAGCGCGATGCGGTTGAATTGCTGTTGGCCCGGTTGACGCGCGACGATGGCAAGCCCTTATTGGGCATCTGCCGGGGCGTGCAGACGATCAACGTCGCTTTTGGCGGCACGCTCTACCAGGATCTGCCCAGCCAGCTTCCGGCGCTGCTGAACCATCGCGCCAATACCGAGATGAACGAATTCACGACGCCAACCCACAGCGTACAGCTAGAAGCTGACAGTTGGTTGGCTACCCAATTGGGCGTGACGGAAATTGCGGCGAACACCATGCATCACCAGGCCGTGAAGGCGGTTGCGCCTGGGCTACGGGTTACGGGCATCGCTCCGGATGGTGTTGTGGAGGCGGTTGAAGGCACCGATACGCAATTTGTCGTTGGTGTGCAGTGCCACCCGGAACACCTCTGGCATACGAGCGAACCGCGTTGGCGTGAGCTGTTTGCCGGTTTTGTCGCCGTGTGTCGGCGCTAATTATAATGATCGGCCTTTTCGACTCGGGGTTGGGTGGTCTGTCGATTGCCCGCTCTGTGCGTGCTGCGCTCCCCGCACACAATCTGTTGTACCTCGCCGACAGCGCCTACTGCCCCTATGGCCCACGTCCCATTGATGATGTTCGCACCCGTTCGTTGGTCTGCAGTCGCTGGTTGGTTGAGCGAGGTGCGCAGGTGATTGTTGTGGCCTGCAATACGGCCACAGCCGCCGCCGTAGATCTGCTGCGCAGCGAACTAGCGGTGCCGGTAGTGGGTACTGAACCAGGGGTGAAACCGGCTGCTGCTGCGACGCGGAGCGGCCGGGTGGCGGTGCTGGCCACCAGCAGCACGCTGGCAAGCGAACGGCTGACGCATCTGGTCGAGCGCTTCGGCAAGCAGGTACAGGTTACAACAGTGGCCTGTCCGAAGCTGGTCGATCTGGTGGAGCGCGGCGAACTCACCGGGCCGGCGGCACTAGCGACAGTTGAACATTACCTTGCGCCCCTGCGCGCCGCCGGCGTAGACACGTTCGTGCTTGGCTGTACGCACTTCCCATTGATCGCGCCGCTGATTGTCGCTGCTGCTGGGCCTGGTGCGACGATTATCGACACTGGGCCGGCCGTGGCGCGACAGGTTGCGCGGGTTGTTGTTGCTGGAATACTGCCGGGAGCGGGGCTGTTTCGGGCGGCGACTACTGGTGATCCGAGGGTAGTGCGGGCGGCGTTTGAACGGGTGTGGGGCGCGGAATGCAAAATTGAGCCCGCAGGATTGATTGCTGATCAATGATGCCTGAGCCGCTACGCGGCTCAGGCATCGTTGTCAAGAACTAGTCCAACTCAGCGGAAGTTCGCCAGGGGTTGGACGCGGGTTTACGCCCGCCACAGTGCGGCGTCCGCCGTAGGCGGACGTACGCTTTAGCGTACTAGGGCTGTTCTTCGGCCGGCGGCGGCGCGGGCTCAATCGGCGTAATTGGCTGGATCGGCACGACGGGCACTGCTTGAGTGGGCGGGGCCGGTTCGGGCGCCGGTTCAGGTGCAGGCGCTTCACCTTCTTCCGCTGGTGGCGGCGGCGGTGCTTCGATCGGGTCAACTGGAATTTCTGGTTCGGGGGTTGGTTCAGGTGTTGCTTCGATCGGCTTACCATCAGGCCCAAGGTCGGCCGGGTTCACCTCAAAGATGTTCGGCCAAGGGCGGAAGCGGGTCTGGAACGTGCGCTGCTCGAGCACCTGACCGTCACGCTCGGTCACGCGTGTGAAGTCGATCGTCATGCCGCCGCGAGCTGTATCGCTCTGGCGCGGGTTGCCGCGTGGGCGACTCGGCTCGGCAACATAGACCGGCTCGGTAGGTGCGGCTATGCGGTCGCGGATCGTCGGGCCGCGCATCGTTACAGTGCGTCCGTCATCAGTGCCGTACATGCGCACTTCAGCGGTGGTGCCGTTTGTATAAGCCTGAATAAGCAACCAGTTGCCGGTGTCGTTGATAAACTTCAGGTCAAGGGCGCCGGTGAAGATCGCCGCGTCCATGCCTGGGCCGTCGCCATATTCGCCGAAGCCGTAGCGATCATACCAACTAATATAGAATGAGTGGCCGTAGCGCTCGGTGATCGGCAGGCCGGCCCAGAAGGCGGCCCGGAACATCGTGGTCGAGTCCTGGCAGATTCCGCCGCCCCATTCAAGCTGGGTGCGGTTCTGGATGATTGCGTAGCCCTCAACAAAGCCGTTTGAGGCATCAATACGGCCAATGTTGTCGTTGAACGAAAACTCCTCGCCGGGGGCGAGCAGGATGCCGTTCAACACCCGCATACCAGCTTGAATATTGGTAATCCGGTAGGGTGCTGAGCCGGAAAAGTCGCTGCGCCCAACTGAGAGCAGATCCTTGATTCCAAGTTGGTCGATATTTGCGGCCGTAACCGGCGGCGGCACATCCTGCATCGCCAAGATCAGGTCTCGCGACGCGCCTGGGGTCGTCAGCGCTTCCAGCACCGACTCAACCGCGATCAATTCGTTCAGGCGGCTTCCGTTTGTGCCCTCACGATAAATCTCCAGGTTCCCGCCATTCCAATTGACGCGAGGGTAGGTGCCTTCAACCTGCGTCGCCTCGGCAAGTGCGCGCACCTTTGTGACAAGCAGTTCTTCATTGATCGTTACCGCCAGTGTATCGCCGGTGTCGGCAGCGATGCGCTCAACTTGAATAAGCCGCGCCAGATCGGTAACCGGCCAGTCGAAAGTCGTTCCCTCAACACTGAGTGTAATCGGCGCGGCGAGGAGACGTGCAATCGTGTCCTGGGCCTCGCGGGCAGCGCTATTGCTCAGGCGTGGGGCAAGTTCGCGCGTGCGCAACGAGATCGTCTGGGGGGCGAGGCTCTGAACGGCTGCCGTGATCTCCTGCAGCGTCTCGCCGACGAGCACCTGCTGACCGGGGGCTGAAGGCAACACGCTAATCAGCGTCGTATCGAGCTCTAGGCGCGCATCAACAGCCGGGCGCTCTACTTCGGCGACGCGGTTCACCAAATATGCCTGCATTGCCGCCTGGTCAATCGTCAGGCGTAAAGGCAGTTCGAGGCCATTTTCCCAGACCGCAGCGACCTGGCGTAGGTTGGCGTATAGGCTATTACCGCGCCCGGCAGCGTAGGCGGCATCGACGGCGGTATCGATCTCCAGGCTGGCCCCAAGCTCGGCGAGCGTTGGCGTCCAGACCTGATCGCCATATGTGAGCGTCAGGGGTTGGGCGAGGTAGGGAGCGAATCTGTCACCTAGATTAAGTTTAGCTTCGTCGGGCGTGAGCTCACCGACGGCAACGCCGCGAATGCTCACATTGGGATAGATTTTGCCCGCATATGCGCGATCAAACGCATAGAGTGCGCCCATCGCACTGAGCGAGAGGGTAAGAACAATTGCAAAGAGCGCCAATACGAGCCAGCGAATTCGCCGCCGCGGACTACGCGCTTTGGGGGTGGGGGATGACGAAGACGACCGCGTCTGATCGGGTTGAGAATGATCGGCCGGCCAATCGGCCGTACCGGGGAGCGACGACAGTTTGTAGTGATCGTTCTCACCACGTGCACCCGACGACCCGAGGGGTTGGAGATGATCCACCGACAACAGGACCTCCTAAAAGCACCTAACGCCTAACGGCGTACGATTAGCCTTGTCCAATATAGCCGTGTGCTGTAACGGTGTCAATGACCATTACGTGACACGCTACACTATTTACTCAGCCTCACCTTGCAAGCAGCGCACTGCGGCATCGCAGAGGATGGCTACCCCGCTCGGCAGGGCGCTTTCGTCGATATCGAAATGCGGATTATGATGCGGAAAGCTAGTTCGCTCATCGGAGCGTGCGCCAAGGAAGAAAAAGTTACCGGGCACTCGGGCGAGCACGGCGGAAAAGTCCTCGCCGCCAGGGGTACGATAGGTGGTATTGAGCTTGGCTGCGCCAAGGATTTCCGCAGCCGACTGATAGATGACGCCGGTTGGCTTTTCGGCGTTCACGGTTGCATCGACGCCGAGAATAACCTCTACGTCGGCGACGGCCCCGAGGGCGCCGGCAACACCGATGGCCACTTCACGAATACGTTTGTGGAGCAGTTCACGCACGGCGGGGTTGAAGCTGCGGATCGTGCCGCGCATCTGAGCTGTATCGGCGATCACATTGCCGGCCTCGCCGGCGTGAATTGCGCCGATAGTGACCACACCGGTTTCCTCCGGATCAACATTGCGCGCGACAATCGTCTGGAGGGCGACGATAATCTGGGCGGCAACAAGAACGGAGTCGACGGTCTGATCGGGATGGGCGCCGTGGCCGCCTTTGCCGCGCACCGTGATCGCCAATTTGTCCGAGGCGGCCATCATCGCGCCGCTGCGCACCACCGCCGTGCCGACATCGTGGCCGGAAGAAACGTGCAAGCCGAGAGCGACATCAACCTTCGGACCATCGAGCACGCCGTCCTTGATCATCGCGACGGCGCCGCCAAGGCCTTCTTCAGCGGGCTGGAACATCAGCTTGATCGTGCCGGGGATCTGATCGCGATATTTAGCAAGCACGGTGGCCACGCCAATGCCGACGGCGACGTGGGCATCGTGGCCGCAGGCGTGCATAACGCCGGGCACTTGCGAGCGGTAGGGTACGTCGTTTTCTTCCTGAATCGGCAGAGCGTCCATGTCGAAGCGCAGCAACACGGTGCGCTCACCGGGTGCGCCGCCTTGCAACAGGCCGACGACGCCTGTCTTCCCAACCCCCGTTACCACCTCATAGCCGAGGGCGCCAAGCTTTTCGGCGACGACGCGTGCAGTGCGCACCTCCTGGAAGCCGAGTTCAGGATGCATATGCAGGTCGCGGCGGACGGCGACAATCTCATCGTACATGGCCTCGGCTTCGCTAAGGAATGGAACGAACATTAGGACAACCTCCTGCGGATGCACAACAAGAATATTGGACAAGACAAGTATACCGCAGATCAGGCTGAATATGTTGGCGTCTGATGCCTGATCCTTGATCCCTAAGCGGTGTATTCCGGTTCACGCAGCGCATCTTGAAGGGCGATGACTAGATCTCGCATTGAGCATCAAGAATCAGACACCAAGCTGAAACTATGAACCTTTTACGCTCGGCTAGGGATCTGGGGTAGCACAAAGTATGCTGAACAGCGTATGATAGGGGGAAGTATTTTTTGTGTGAGGAGAAGTACCCATGTCGCGCCGGATGATTTTCCTGCCCACCATTCTGGTGATCCTGCTCGCATTGGTTGGTTGTAGCCTGCCGATTGCCGATCAAGCCACAGCGCAACCGGTCATCGTGATTGTAACGGCGACGCCCGATCCAAATGCTCCGTCGTCCGGCGTGAGCGCCGATCCAGGGCTGCAAGCCACAATCGAGGCCTTATCGGCCACAGCAACTGCCGTTGCGGCCGCGCCGGTGCCCACACCCGCCGATGGCACGGCGCCCGAACCGACGCCGCAGCAGATCGGGTTGTTACAACGCGTGCGCGAGCGCGGCACGTTGATCTGCGGCACTAACGCCGATCTGCCGGGCTTTGGTTTCTACGATAACGTACGCGATACCTGGACCGGCTTTGATGTCGACTTCTGCCGGGCAGTGGCGGCGGCCGTATTGGGTGACGCGACAGCGATTGAGTTTGTCGGCCTGAACACTTCGGGGCGGAATGAGCGCTTTGATGCAGTGCGAAACGGCCAGGTCGATGTGCTGTTCCGCAACACGACATGGACCCTGGGGCGTGATGTAGCACAGTTGGCCTTCGGCCCGACAACCTTCCACGATGGACAGACGTTTATGGTGCGCGCCGACGCCGGCGTGAGCACTGTCGATGACCTCGCCGGGACGCGGATCTGCGTTGCCTCCGGCACCACAAGCGAGCAGAATCTCAGTGATGACTTTACCGCGCGCGGGATCGACTTTACTGCTGTGCTGTTCGACGATGAGAATTTGCTTTACCCGGCCTACAATCGCGGCGAATGCGATGCAGTAACCAGCGACAGTTCGCAGCTTGTCTCCAAGCGGCAAACGCTTACGAACCCCGACGATCATATTGTGCTGGGCGATCGCATCTCACGCGAGCCGTTGGGGCCGGCCTTTATCGAGAGTGACGAACAGTGGCGTGATGTGGTGAGTTGGGCCGTGTTTGCCACAATGTATGCCGAAGAGTTGCGCGTCGATCGGAACAATGTTAATCAGTTGCTCCAGTCCAGCGACGACCCGCGGGTACGGCGCTTGCTGGGCCTCGAAGGCGATTTTGGCGCGCAACTGGGCCTGAGCGATGATTTCGCATATCAGATCATTCGCCAGGTCGGCAGTTACGCCGACATTTACGACCGTAACCTGGGGCCGAATACGCCCTTTGCGCTGGAGCGCGGGCCGAATAAATCCTGGAACCTGGGCGCAGGGGGCGTGCTGGCCTCGCCGCCGTTTCGGTAGTAAGTAGGTTGAGCATTCCGGGCGAAGCCCGGAATGCTTAACCTACTTAAATAGATAGATGGTAAGGACATGATCAGTGTTCAGGATTGGGTAACGGCGGCGTGCCGGCAGATCGCGCTGCTGGCGGCGATGATTGCCACATGCGGCAGCCTGTTTTTTAGCGAGGTGCTGGGTTGGATCCCGTGTGAACTGTGCTGGTATCAGCGCATTCTGATGTATCCATTGACTGCAATCCTTACAGTGGGTATTTTGCGCGGTGACCGGAAGGTGTATCTCTATGCGTTGCCCTTCGCACTCCTGGGGATCGGCGTGTCGCTCTACCACTACCTGGTAGTGATGCTGGTTGTGCCGCCGCCGGATTGTACGGGCGCGATCCCCTGCGCGTTCGACTACATCAATATTCCCGGTGCGCTCAGCTTTGTGAAGGTGCCCTTCCTGGCGCTTACGGCCTTCAGCATTATCAGCATTATGCTGGGCAATTATGCCCTGGCCGGCGACATGGCCCGCGACGGCGGCCGCCCGGCGCGGATCGCCGCGATCGTGATTGTGCTTGGTACGCTGGTGACATTTCTGGGCCTGAGTGTGGCAATGTAAAGATATGGGTGACGGCTCGCAGCGTCGCCGTGAGCCGTGAGCCGATGGAATATGCTATACTCACGCCCAGGTAACGCGCACAGGCTCGCGTGGGGACGGGGGCGGGAGGTAGTAGACAGACACCAGGTTTCAGCTAGAGCGCATGGGCTTCGCCGCAACGGCGGAGTTGACGAGGTGGAGGTTCCTTGCGGCGACGCAAGGCTAACGGGGCGCTCGCCCCGGAACATCGATTGATCAGCGGATGCCTCCCAGGCGCATTGGGCGCCGCCTGAAAGCGATAGGTTGAACGCCTCCCGGCAACGGGCGAGGACAAAACCATCGTAGCGACCCAAACAGTAGGCCGGCTTTGGCCGGTTAGTTCCCCAAACTTCTCCTTAAACCAAATCAATTCAGGCAGCGGTCGGTTCACGGCAGCGCGTGTGTAGGTGTGCGTTTTATGTGCGTCTGCATGCTGCGCTCTGCGTCCGGGTGCCTGCCGCCTGCCTCCAGAGGAGTCTCTTCAATGTGCGGTATTGTCGGTTATATCGGCCCGCGGAACGCAACGGAAGTGGTTGTCGGGGGCTTGCAACGGCTTGAATATCGCGGCTACGACTCGGCAGGGATTGCGATCTACAGCGATACGGCGGGCTTGCAGTTGCGGCGTAGCGTGGGCAAGTTGATCCATCTGGTCGAGCGGCTGAGCCACGAGCCGGCGGCGGGCCAGGTGGGCATTGGACATACACGCTGGGCCACCCATGGCGGCGTTACCGAGGCCAACGCGCATCCCCACCGCGATGCGAGCGGCCGAATTGTGGTGATCCAGAATGGCATTGTCGAGAATTATTTGGAGTTGAAGGGCCGGTTGATGGAAACGGGCTATGCCTTCGACTCACAGACCGACACCGAGGTAATTGCACATCTGGTGGGCCACTACTACCGTGAGACGGAAGATTTAGCCGCTGCGGTGCGGTTGGCCATGGGCGAATTACGCGGCGGCAATGCGATCGTGGCTTTTTGTGTCGATGATCCCGCGACGATTATTGCGGCGCGTCTGGGCAACGCCGGCGGGGTGGTGATCGGCGCGGCTGAAGGTGAGACGTTTGTTGCCTCGGATGTGCCGGCGATCCTCGACTATACGCGTGACTTGATCTTTCTCGAAGATCGCGAGCTTGCCGTGATCCGCCGTGACGGTGTGCAGATCAGTACACTCAGCGGCACGCCGGTGGTGCGGGCGTCGGTGCACATGGCCTGGGACCCGGTAGCGGCAGCCAAGGGCGACTACAAGCATTTTATGCAGAAGGAGATCCACGAGCAGCCGCGCGCGCTGACCGATGTGTTGCGCGGTCGGCTCGATCAGGAGGTCGGCGTGATCCATCTGGAGGATCTGCGCCTTGATGACGCGGCGCTGCGGCGGGTCGAGCGGATCTACGCGGTGGCCTGCGGCACGGCCTGGCACGCCGGTCTGGTAGCAAAGTTTATTATTGAGGCGTTGGGGCGCGTGCGGGTTGAGGTAGATTATGCGAGCGAATTTCGCTACCGCGAGCCGGTGCTGGGCGCCGACGCGCTGCTGCTGGCGTTCAGCCAGAGTGGCGAAACGGTGGATACCCTCGCGGCGATGGAAGAGGCGCGCAACCAGGGTGTGCCGAGTGTGGCGATTGTGAATGCGATCGGCAGCCAGGCCGCCCGCCTGGCCGATGGCGGGCCGATCTACCTGCACGCCGGGCCGGAGATTGGTGTGGCCTCGACCAAGGCCTTCACGACGATGATCGTGGCGGCCTACTTGTTTGGGTTACGGCTGGCGCAGGCGCGGGGCACGCTCACACCGGCGCAGATTCGTGAGCATCAGCAAGCGCTGATCGAACTACCGGGCAAAGCGGCGCAGGTGTTGGCTGATGTCGAGCCGCAGTGTGCGCACCTGGCCGAGAGCTTTTACCATACTAACAGTGCGCTCTACCTGGGGCGGCAAGTTCACTACCCGATTGCGCTGGAGGGCGCGCTGAAGCTGAAGGAGATCAGCTATATTCACGCCGAGGGGTACCCGGCGGGTGAAATGAAGCATGGGCCGGTGGCGCTGATCGACGAGCATCTGCCGGTGATTTGTCTGGCTCCGCGCGATGCGATCTACACCAAAATGCTGAGCAATATCGAGCAGGTGCGGGCGCGCAAAGGCCAGGTGATTGCAATCGGCACAACGGGCGATCTGGAACTGGCCGGCAAGGCTGATCATACGATCTTTGTGCCGCCGACGCTGCCATTGCTCCAACCGGTGCTCGCGGTGATCCCGCTCCAAATTCTCGCCTACCACGTGGCCTTGCTGCGCGGGTGTGATGTGGATCAGCCGCGCAATCTGGCGAAGAGTGTGACGGTGGAGTGATTTCAGTTGGACAGTCGGTGGGCGGACACATGGGGCGACCACAAGGGTCGCCCGTACGATGTGGGGAGAGAATGGCTAAGGGCGGCAGTTACATCCTTGTTTTAGAGCTTGAGCGCCCGCTGATCCAGTGTCAGGTGGGGAAGTTTGGTTGCTTCGATTTTGCAGCCGGGTTTTACCTCTATGTCGGCAGTGCCTTTGGATCAGGCGGCTTGCGGGCGCGGCTGGCGCACCATGCGCGGCGTGAAAAGCCGCGCCTGCACTGGCACGTCGATTATTTGCGCCGGGAAGCGCTCTTGCGTGAAGCCTGGACAGTGGTCGGGCCGGAGCGGTTGGAGTGTGTCTGGTGCCGGGCGCTGGCGGCGCACCCGCAACTGACGATACCCGTTCCGCGTTTTGGCGCTCGCGATACGGGGTGTGCGGCGCACCTGTTTTATACGCCGGAAATGCCGGAGTTTAGGGCATTTGAGGCAGTGCTTGGCAGTTCGGCGCAACGGTGCGTGATTGCGTCAGTGGTCGCCGCCGAAGGCGGCGACGATCACTGCGCGAACGCGCAGGTGGGGCCAGACGGCTCGATGCCGGCTGGGCCAACGGCAGGCCGCAACCATGTGCGGCCTGCGGCAGAGATCGGTAGGGGGCAATCACGCTGGGTCGCCGATACGGTAGGGGGCAATCACGCTGGGTCGCCCGTACAACGGGCTGCGGGTTAGCGGGTGATGAGGGGTAAAAACAGTTCTTCGGCTTGCCATGCGGCGCTGTAGAGCCGGCGTTGGAGCGGGTTGTCGCGGTCGTCGGCCCAGAAGGCGTAGACGCGCCCACGGGCGTCGGTGGTGAGGCCAAGCGGGTCGGTGGTGCCGAAGGTGGAGGCCAGGGCCACCCGATCGTCCCAGGTTGCGCCGCCGTCGGCGGAGCGGGCGGCGATAATGCTGGCGCTACCCTGGAGTTGGCACCAGGTGCAATGCACGCCGCCGAGCGCATCGACAATGATTTGCGGGTCGGTGAATTTATCGCCGTTGCCGTCATCAACGCGCTCGGCGGCGCCCCAGGCTGCGCCATTGTTGCTGGAGGATTGCACAAAGATGCCGGGATCGCCCTGGTAGGCCAGGTAGAGCATCCCGTCGGGGGCGGTCGTCAGGCTGGGGCGCACGGCAAACGTGCCTAACGAAGTGGCGCGTATTTCGCTGCTCCAAGCGCCGGCGGGATCGGCCAGGCGGGCGCTGTAGACGGCGGGTGTGGCGTCGCGCCCATCTTCCCAGACGACCAGCACGCCATTCCGCCCATCGCCGGCGAGGCGCGGCAAGATGCGCGGGCCGCCGGCCAGGGCGTCATTCAGGGTGAGTGGCGCGCTCCAGCCGGCGCCATTGTTGCGCATCACCCGGATGTCGCTTACGCCATCCTGACTGCTCCGATTGGAGCGCCAGGCCAGGATCAGGCTGCCGTCGGGCGCGGTGAGGAGCTTTGGTTCAAGATGATCGCGGCTGGAAAGGCGGCGGGTGAGATTGACGTTGGCGCTCCAGGTTGCGCCGCCGTCGCTCGACACGGCGTAGTAGATCTGACTCACGAGAGGACCGCGCAGATCTTCCCAGGCGACGTGGATGCGCCCATCGAGGCCGAGGGCCATGGTTGGGCGACTCTGCAAGGCGGCTTGCGCGCCGGTGTCATCGACGCGTACGGGTTGTTGGCCGCCGGCGGGTAAGGCGACAATATCGCCGCCGTCGCGGGCGGTGCTCTCTTGCCAGACGATCACCGGCCGGCCCTGCGAATCGATTGCCGCTGTGGGGGCGATCTGGTTGATCGCGCCGGGTGCGGTGCTGACGGCTTGGGAGTTGCTCCAACCGCCGGTCGCGGCGGCAGCCAGCGTGCTCAGGCCGAATGCCGCCGCCCTCGACGTGCCGCCACAATCGCGTCCGGCGAGTTCGATCGGGATGTAGGAGTTGGCGGGTGGGGCAGGAGCGGCGCTGGTGCTACTCGCCAGGATGAGTAGCGTTCCGATCAGAACGATAGAACTGAAGTGTCGCATAATCGTCTCCTACGAACTGCTCACGATACTGTAAGGCCGAAGGGTTTGTGCAGCCAATGCTTTGGTCTTACGCGCCGATCCTCTACTCAACGCTCGATACAGATGAATCCGGCCCAGTCGAAGGGGCTGCGTTGAGCGCGAATGGCCTGGCGTTGGGCGAGGGCGAGGGCGGTGGCCGGATCGGGGTTGGCGTGCAGCGCACGATGCATCGCAGGCATCAGCGCCGCCGCACTGGCGTCGATGGTAGGCCAGAGGCTGACAATCAGCGCGCGTGCGCCGGCCAGCAGTAAGGAGCGCCCCATGCCCAACAGGCCGCCGCCGCGCGGAATGCCGCGCCCGGTTTCACAGGCGCTCAGGATCACGAGCGGCTGCTTGCTCAGGCGTAGTTCTGCGAGATCGGCGACAGCAAGCCGCCCGTCGTGCAGGCGAATCCAGGAGAAGCGTGGGTTATCGGGGCGGAAGACGGCGTGGGCGGCGATATGAACCAGGCCGGCAGCAGGTAGGGCCGCGCTCACGCGTGCCGGACTGGCCGCGCTTTCGAGCAGGCACTCTACCGGGCCGTTGGGGGCGAGCAGTGCGGCGATCTCAGCGGCTTCGTGCAGCGTTGCCGGCAGGCGTCCGCCGTCGGAGTGACCGATCACCAGGCTGAGCGCTGCTGCCGGTGGAGTAGTGCGCAGCGGACGATCAAGCAGTGCGCCGGGTGTACTGATGTAGCGTAGTTCGACCTGTTCGGTTAGATAGTGCGCGCCATCGTAGGCAGCGGCGAGCGGCAGATCATGCCATGTCGGGTCGAAGGCCACATACAGGCGTTCGAGGCGCGGAATTGCGTCGGCGAAGGGCGCGATGAATGTTGCGAAGAAGCGTTGCAGATGAGCCGTAAGCGCTGTTTGCGTTGCGCCGGGTACACCGGCGGCGTAGACGTGCTGGATCTGGAAGCGCCAGGCGCGTAGGGTGCGTTCCAGATTCGGCGCGGCAACCAGATGCTGTTGCACAGTAGTTGCGGTGACGAGGACGAGGGCGACCTGAAGGCCGAGTGGGACACCGACGAGGAGGCCTGCGCCGGGGGTGAGATTGCCCTGGAGCTGTTGGAGGAAGGCCGTAGCGGCGAGGGGTTCGGCGGCGGGTAGGCTATTGAGCGGCGTGGCGGCCTCGCGACGCAGCAGCAAGTCGGCAATGCTGTGCTCCAGGTCGGTCAGGCGCGCCAGGGCCGCAGCTTGCGCGGTTGCGCTACGTCGGACGCCGCCCTCAGTCAGATCTTCCATGCGGGTTTGCTGCCAGTGCCAACGCTCGCGCAGGGTGCGTAGTTCAGTTACAAGTTGCGGTGGGCCGGCGGCGACAGGTTGCGGGATCGGTGCGCTGAGCGCCAGGCTCAGTGCGGTCAGGCCGCCGGCTAGATCGCCGTGTTCGAGGCTCAGCCGTGCGGCGGCGTGGTAGAGCGGCAGTTTATCGTGGAGGAAGGCCAGTTGCAGCGTATCGACCGGCAAGCGGGCGCGGAGCGTTTCGATCGCGCCGATTGCGGCCTGATAGGCGGCGCGGGCGGCGGTTATCGCTCCTACGGCTTCGTGGGCACGCCCAAGCGTATACAGTGCTGTGGCCTGTTCAGGCAGATCGTGGCGCTCGGCCAGGGCGCAGGCGGTGGCTGCGCGGCGGAGGGCGGCAGGAGCGTGGGGCGGCGTCTGGGCGAGATCACATGCCGCAAGGAGGAGCTGGGCGCGCACGGCCAGCGCCGGCCAGGTTTCCGGATCGGCTTGACGGGCGACGCGGACGGCGAGACGGCGGGCGGAAGCGTCACGGCCATGGCTGAGCAAGAGTTCAGCCCGTTCCAGATCGAGCGCCGGAAGGCGTTCGGTGGCGCCTTGGGCACGTAAGAGGCGCCGGGCGCGGCTCAGCAAACGCTCGGCGGCGGCAAACTGCTGCAGGCGCGCCTGCCCGCTGCCGGCCACCAGCAAGGCCATTGCCCGTTCCCAGCGTGTATCGGCGCGGGCGAAGGCGTGTTCGGCTGCGTCAGCCAGTTCGACGGTTTCACTGAGCAGGTTGAGATCGCGGTAAACCAGGGCGCGGTAGAGATCGGCCTTGGCTACTTCAAGCGGATTGGGAATCGCGGCATAACCGTTACGGGCGGCTTCCAGATGCCGCAATGCGGCCTGATAATAGCCGCGCCGATAGGCCAGTTTGCCCAGGTTATGCTCGGCGCGGGCGACCTCCTGCCCCAGATGCGCAGTTTCGAGCAGGGTGCGGGCGGCGCTATAGAGCGCGACGGCCTCATCGAAGCGACCCATCTCCTGAAGCACATTGGCCCGATTGATGTCGATCCGCGCCGTTTCCACCAAGTTGTCGCGGCGCACAAGAATCGCCCGGCCGCGCTCGTAGGCGGTAAGCGCCTCGCTGGAGCGGCCCAACTGATGGTACACCGCGCCGCTGTTCATCTCCAGGAGGGCCAGAAACGGCTCGGCGGCGAGGCCAACCTGCGCACATGCCGTGCGCGCGTTTGCTGCGACGGTGAGCGCTTCGGTGAAGGCGCCCATATCTTGCAGCACCGCGATCTGGTTGATCTGCAGGCGGGTGCGTTCAAGCGGGTATAGCGCGGGATCATAAAACGCTTCGGCCTGCTTGTAGGCGGCGTAGGCTTCCTGAAACCGCGAGCGATGAAACAGCGCATTCCCGTAGGCCCAGTAGGCCAGGCCGGTGGTGAGCGGATCAGCGGCGTGTTCGGCAATACCCAGGCCAACTTCAGCGATTTCGAGCGCCTGCTGCGCGTTGCGCAGTTTGGTCGCATCAACGCGGCGTTTCAACTCTTCGATCACGGCAAGATCGACCGCAGATCGCACGCGTTCGTCCGTTGCGCGCCAATCAGCGGCGGCCAGCAGTTGATCCACGATCTCGGTTGGAGTGAGGTGGGCGTTGGTGGGCATGGTAGTGACGAGTGCTACGCGACGAGTGACGAGTGACGCAGGGCCGAAGCAGCGCTCGCAGGTGAATCCTTGGCGCTGCTTCGGCCTTACACCGATGGAGGGCGGACGCCATACGCCGCGCCGCGTGTCGCCTTACATTACCACATCGTCGATCTCGATCTGCGCGTCGGCGAGTGTGATCCGCAGCGCATAGCGCCCGGAGATCACGCCGTCGAAGGCGAAGAAGCCGAGTTCGTCGATTTCGCCAACCTGGAACGCTTCGTCCGCCTGCATCAGTTCGGCCACGCCGGTGCCGATGTTTGCGCCGAGCAGTTGGCCTTCGATCTGGCCGAGCGCGCCGGGTGTTGGTGCGGGGATGATGGCGATCAAGATCTGGTAGGCGTCGGCGTTGTAAGTGAGCGTGCGCGTGGCAGCGCCGCGCAAGGCGTGTGCCGGAGCGCTGGGAATAGGCATCAGGGTGGCGCGGATGCGCTCGCGGGCTGTGATGAACCCCGCCGCGAGCCGTGCGCCCGGCCCCGGTTCAGGCGGCGCGGCGATCAACGCCAGTTCGCCCTGGCACTGGGCGCAGTATTGCACATGCGCGGTCAGTTCGGCCTGGGCAGTCGTTTCAAGCAAACCCACCTGATACAACAATAGTTGATCGCTCGGCGGGCACGCGGCGCGGTAGAGCGCTGTAGCGAACAGGGCATTCATTGCGCGCAGGTCATCATCCATGGGGGCCTCGTTGCAGTTTAAGATTCGTTAAACTGCATTACTCAACGCCTCATGATCACCGGTGCCGTCGAGCAATGCGCGCCGGGCACGCCGCAAGACGCGTTCCTTGATCTGGCGCACAGTGGCGGCGTCGGTAAAGCGTTCCGGGTAGCGGGCGACAATCTCAATTGGGCTGAGATCGTCGGTGTAGGAAGCCTGCAACACCAGTTGTTCATCCGGGTCGGACACTTCGGCGGCCACCCAGGTACGCACGCGGGCGAGAAGGGCCGCTTGATCGATGCGGGCTACGGCTTCGTCTTCGGGGCCGGGGCTAAGCGCGCCGGCCTGCGTAGCGCTTTCGACCCGGGCGTTGAGGCGGGTCTGCCGTAGGGCGCGGCGGCGCTGATCCAGTACAGTTGTCACGGCACATTGCTGCAAATATTTCAGTAACGCGCCGACATGGGGAAAGCGGGCGACCAGCGGATTGCAGCGCCCGGCCAGCGTGCGCCAAAAGCGCTCGAAGGCTTCATGGGCCAGTTCTTCCGGATCGGCAATCTCGTCGTTGGAGCGCCGCGCTGCGTAAACCCACTCAAGCACCAGGCGCTGATACTGCCTTGCCACAGCATTCCACGCTGCCTGCTCAGCTTGTTCAAGCGCCCGTCGAAACAGTTCGAAGCAATAGCCCAGTTCTTCGCTGCGGCTGCGCTGGGCTTCACCACGGCAGCCTGCCGCTATTGCCTCAAGGCTGAGTTGGCCAAGTTCGGACGGGCGCGTTTGCATGGAACGTCTTGCGGGTTATGTATTGCGTGTTGCGTACTGCGGGTTATGTATTGCGTATGCGTGTTAAGGGTGAAGGCAGGGTACCACGGAATATGCAATACGCAACATACCGCACAGCTTCACAATGCGTTTAAGATTAAGCGATCCACCACCATGACCGCAAAAAGCAGGGCCAGGTAGAGCAGCGAATATTTGTACAGACCCCAGATCTCGGCTTGGCCGCCGCGACGCCAGACCCCCCAGGCCGAATGGAGGAAAATTGCGCCGAAGATCACCGCACCGGCCAAGTAGATCCAGCCCATTGCACCCATTGCCGCGAGCAGAAGCGAGAGCGCAACCATCAGCACCGAGTAGACCATAATCTGCCAGCGGGTCTCGGCCACACCGGCCACCACCGGTAGCATCGGCACGCCGGCGCGGGTATAATCTTGCTGTTTGACCAGGGCCAGCGCCCAAAAGTGCGGCGGGGTCCAATAAAAGATAATCACAAAGAGCAGCAATGCAGCCGGGCTGAGCGTGCCGGTAACCGCCGTCCAGCCCACCAGGGGCGGAAGCGCGCCGGCGCCGCCGCCGATCACGATGTTCTGCCAGGTACTGCGTTTGAGCCAGCGGGTATAAAACACGGCGTAATAAACGACGCCGAGCGCGGCGAAGAACGCGGCCAGCGCCGTGGTAAAGGCTAGTAGCACAATCACGGCCAGAACGCTCAGCACGATGCCGAAGGCCATAGCGTGGTTGCGCGGAATACGCCCACTCGGCACCGGGCGGCGGCTGGTGCGGCCCATGTTGATGTCGATGTCGCTATCGAAGGCGCAGTTGATCGCCCCGGCGCCCCCGGCGGCCAGGTACCCGCCGATCAGCGTCCAGAACACCAGCCAGAGCGAAGGCATGCCCGCTTCCGTAATGTACATCGCCGCCAGCGTAGTGACCAGCAAGAGCGAAATGACCTTTGGTTTAGTCAGGCTAATGTAGTCGGCGAGCAGTGATGTTTGTTCAGCGCTACGCGCTACAGCAGGCAACGTGGCGGCGGGGAGCGGTCGGCGCCCGCTGAGCACGGCCAGGGTTACGCCACCAATCACCAGCCCGGCGCCGCTGATCAAGGCCATGCCGGCCTGCGCCGGGGCTAAGCGCAAGGTTGTGGCCTGCAGCCCGATCAAGATTGCCCCGGCAACTGCCAACCCAACCAGCGTGCGGTCGGCACGGCGGAAGCGCAGGGTTTGCACCAGCGTCGCGCCCGCAAGGCCACCGGCCAGAGTTAACGCGCCGCCGGCGTTGGCGGGCAGGCCAGCGCTGAGGACGCCGTTCGCGGGGATGGCGCGGGCGCTCAGGGCGAGTACGGCCAACCCGCCGGCGGCAGCGCTCCACCAGGCCAGGCTGCTGAGGCGGCGCATGTCGCGCGTGCTACGCCCGCCCATCGGCGCGCTTGCCTCAGCCGGTTGGAGCAGTGCGGCGAGCGGGATCGTCTGCACAGCCAGGGTGAGTAACGCTCCGGCAAGATGGATGATGTCGGCCAGGGCCGGGTTGCCTGTGGCGAGCAGTAGCCCGGCGAGGAGCGATTGGGCGATGAGCAAGAGCGGCGCGAGCAGCAGCGGTAAACGTACCGCTCGTTCGAGTGCGGGCCGGCGCCAGGCGAAAATGGCGGCGCCCAGAGCGATCAGGCCGGCCAGAACGACCAGCAGGCGATGCCCGATTGCGAGCCAGGCCAGCGGCCCACCGCCGGCGGCGAGTTGATCAACGCAGATCGGCCAGCCGGGGCAAGCAGAACCGGCAGCAGTGGCGCCGACTAGACCGCCCGAGACAATGGCGAACGTGGTGGCAGCGACACCGGCCAAGGCGAAGCGACGGAGCCGGGAAAGAGAAAGCATATGCCTGTTTAAGGAGTCAGGATTCAGAATTCAGGCCGCAGGAGTTCATGAGAATACGCCGGAACGTTAACCCTGGGATCTTCCTGCGCCTGTTTTGGGCCTCCTGCCTCCTCACCTAATTGAGTGGAAGCGCCTGATAAACGAGCACCAACAGCGCAACTGTGGCAAGGGTGGTGCCGATTGTCCAGAGCAGATCGCCATGCGGATCACTCCGCGGTACACCGGGCGGCGGCGTAACAACGGGGTTGCGCAAGCGCCAGGCGGAACGGATCAGCAGTGCCTGGCCCACTCCGAAGATGACGACGACACTCCAAAACATGAGTTGACTAAACACAGTAGTAAACCTTATTCGTGTGATTCGTCACAAGTCGTGGCTATGCGGGAATTATACCACGCACGCTGGAGGGGGATCAAGCCTTTGGGATGAGCATGGTACACTGGGAACGCAAAATGCAAAACGCTCTCCCAGACTGCGAACGGTCAAACGGTGATACTCATGCACACTCCGCCTACCGAACTGATCGCTGCGATCTACGCCTTTGCCAACGCCGATTACGCCGAGGCTGCCGCGCAAGCCGCGCTGGCTGCCGCCCAGTCGCCCAGCGACCTTACTATGGCGGCGGCTCCCTACTTGGCGCGAGTGGCTGAAGGCGGGTCGGCGAGTGTGTATGTTACCGGCGATGCGTTTACCGCTTTTATTCGCGGCGGCGGTAACGTGCCGTTGTACGAGCATACGAGCGCTGCGCTGCGCGCGGTATACAGCGCGTATGCGCAGTTCAGCCTGTTGGATGTTGGTGTTGGTGATGGCTTGGCGCTGTTACCTGCGCTCACCCCTGCCGTGCAACGCCTCGATCTCGTCGAGCCTTCGGCGGCATTGCTCGCCCACACCTGCGCCGCATTGGATGCGCGTGGAATTGCCTATCAGGCTCATGCGGTGCCTATTCAGGCCTTTGCAGCGCCAGCAAGCACGCGTTGGGATCTTGCCCAGGCGACCTTTAGCCTGCAATCGCTTCCCCCTGCTGATCGCACGGAAGCGCTGCGCTGGCTGCGTAAACATACTGATCGGTTGCTGATCGTCGAGTTTGATGTGCCGCCGGCCACGGAACAACTCGATCCGATTTGGGTGCAGCACGTCCTGGCCCGCTACGAAGTTGGCCTGGCCGAGTACGCCGCCGACGGTGGCCTGGTGGCCCAGGGCTTCTTAATGCCGGTACTCTTTGGTTACTTCGACCGCACTGCGGCGCGCACCAACTATGAACAGCCGATTACCGCATGGGCAGCCGATCTGCGTGCAGCCGGCTTTACCACAATTACCCAACACGCGATCTATGCCTACTGGTGGGCGCCGGCGGTACTGCTGAGGGCTGAGGGCTGAGGGCTGAGGGCTGAGGGCTGAGGGCTGAGGGCTGAGTGACCAGTGTTGCGTGCGCATCCTGAGTAGGCCCCAGGCCGTAGCGAAGGGTGTTGCGTATTGCGTGTTGTAGACTCGATTCGTCGTCTGTCGTCTGTCGTCCGTCGTCTGTCGTCCGTCGTCTGTCGTCTGTCGTCTGTCGTCCGTCGTCCGTCGTCCGTCGTCCGTCGTCTGTCGTCCGTCGTCTGTCGTCTGTCGCTCGTCGTCCGTCGCTCGTCGTCTGTCGTCCGTCGCCCGTCGCTCGTCGTCCGTCGTCCGTCGTCCGTCGTCCGTCGTCCGTCGTCCGTCGTCTGTCGTCTGTCGTCTGTCGCTCGTCGTCCGTCGCTCGTCGTCTGTCGTCCGTCGCTCGTCGTCCGTCGTCTGTCGTCCGTCGTCCGTCGTCCGTCGTCTGTCGTCCGTCGTCTGTCGTCTGTTGTTGTCGCTATTCTGTATGCGAAAGGACGAGGCCCATGGCTGTGCCCGCCCGCATAAATGATCAAGAGTTGCGCCTGCTGCAACTGCTCAGCAAGCGCTACCCGACGATTGTGGCCGCCCATATCGAGATGATTAATCTGAACGCGATCCTAGCCTTGCCCAAGGGTACGGATCACTACATCTCCGATATTCACGGCGCGTACACCCAGTTCGATCACATTCTGCGTCACGCTTCCGGCGCCGTGCGGCGCAAGATCAGCCAGACCTTCGGTACCGAGATGAGCCAGCGCCAGCAATTAGAGCTGGGGATGCTGATTTATTACCCCGAGAAGAAACTCCGCCAGACGTTAGCCACGCTGCCCGATCCCGACGACTGGATGGCAGCGGCGATCGCCCAGATGGTGCGCGTGGCGCGAACATCGGCGCAGAAGTACACCCGCAGCAAAGTACGCAAGCGTTTGCCGGCGCAATTGGCCTACATTCTAGAGGAACTGCTCACCGAGAGCCACGCCGAGCATTTGCAGAAAGAGCACTATTACAGCAGTATTGTGCGTTCGATTGTGGCTCTGGGCGAAGGGCCGAATGTAATCGTCCACCTAGCTTACCTGATCCAGAGTCTTGCTGTCGACCGGCTCTACATTCTGGGCGACATCTATGATCGCGGGCCGGCTGCCGAAAAAGTGATGGATCGGCTGATACAGCATTATTCGGTGACCATCCAATGGGGCAACCACGATATCTCGTGGATGGCCGCCGCCGCCGGCTGCGACGCCATGATCGCCAATGTGATCCGGTTGGCGCTGCGCTACGCGACCCTGGAGACTCTCGAGGATGGCTACGGGATCGATCTAAATGGGCTGGCGAAGTTCGCGGAGGCGCACTATGGGGCCGATCCCTGCGCCCGCTTTACACCCCGCGCGGGCGTCTCCAACGAGGGGTTCAGCGTCGAAGCGATTGCCCAGATGCATAAGGCAATCGCGATTATGCAGTTCAAGCTGGAGGCGCAAATCATCCAGCGACACCCTGAATATGCAATGGAAGATCGGCTCCTGCTTGATGCGATCGACGCGGCCCATGGCTGTGTGACGATCGACGGCGTTGCGTATCCGCTGCTCGATCCGCACTGGCCAACGCTCGACGCCGCCGACCGCAATTGTCTGAACACCGCCGAAGCCGCAGTGATCGCCGATCTGCGTTATCAATTTCAGCATAGCGAGCGCTTGCAGGAGCATATTGGCTTTCTCTATAGTTATGGCAATATGTTCCGCGTCCACGACGGTAACCTGCATTTTCATGGTTGCCTGCCGGTTGACGAGCAGGGTGAGTTTATCGCCTTTCCGCTCGGCGGCGATACGCTGGCCGGGCCGGCGCTTTTGGAGCGCTACGAGCAGATGGCGCGGGCGGCCTTCTTCAGTCCCGATCCCACGGCCCGCGAGGCCGGCCACGACGCGATGTGGTACCTCTGGTGCGGGCAACACTCGCCGCTCTTTGGGCGCCTGCGCATGACTACCTTCGAGCGATATTTTGTCGCCGATCCGGCCACCCATGCCGAGCCCAAAGGGCCGTACTACGCCCTACGCGACGACGAGGCATTTTGTCGGCATATCCTCGCCGCCTTCGATGCCGATCCTGAGTACGGCTACATTATTAACGGCCACACGCCGGTGAAGGTCAAAACGGGCGAGCGCCCGCTGCACGCCAACCGGCGCCTGATCGTGATCGACGGCGGCATGAGCGAGGCTTATCAGCCGGTGACCGGCATTGCCGGCTACACCCTGATCGCCAACTCGCACGAGATGCTGCTCGCCGCGCACGAAGCCTTTGCCGACGCCGATACGCTGATCCGCGACGGCACCGATATTACCCCGCGCACTGAACGGGTAACTACGTTCGCTCAACGGACGCTGATCGCCCACACCGATATCGGCGAAATGCTGCGCGGCCAACTTGCCGACTTAGAAAAGCTGGTTGATGCTTACCGTAATGGTTTGCTCGTGGAAGACGCCCGCGGGAGACGGATATAAGACGGCAGAATGGCGGGTGTACCCCGCGCCGCGTAACCCAATCCGCTGAAGCGTAGCGCTTCCGTGCCTCAATGCCTCAGCACCGTAGTGATTCCGAGTGGTATAATTGCAGCGCACATGCTTTGCGACGCCTACAGCATTGCGCAGATCGATTGCGCCTGCGTCCAATGGCGCGAGCGCAGCGCGCCACCCGGTTCCGTGGCCGCAGTGGCTCACGCATGGTGATCAGTGCTCTAGACGGCGACCTAACCCTCTGCATGTAAGGAGAGCGCGCATGACCATAACGCGACCACGAATCGGCGTGCTGACCAGTGGCGGCGATGCGCCAGGCCTGAACGCCGTAATTCGCGCGGTGGTGAAGGCCGCTGCGGGTCTTGGTTGGGAGGTGCTGGGCATCGAAGACGGTTTCGAGGGCCTGCTCGGCGAAAAGACCTATCGGGTGCTGACGACAAAGGACGTTCAGGGGCTTCTGCCGCGCGGTGGGACGATTCTGCGCACGACAAATAAAGGCCACTTCGGCGCTCGGATGGCCGACCTGTCCCCCGAAGATGACCCGTATATGCAGGCTGTCCGCGCAATCAACGAACTGGGGTTGCGTGCGCTGATCACGATCGGCGGCGAGGGGACGCAACGGATCGCGCTTGAACTCTACAAGCTCGGCGCACCGGTGATCGGCGTTCCCAAGACAATCGACAACGATCTTGCCGGTACCGATCATACCTTCGGTTTTGATACGGCACAGCATGTTGCCACAGACGCGATCGATCGCTTGCATACCACTGCCGCCAGCCATAACCGGGTGATGGTGCTTGAACTGATGGGTCGCCATACGGGTTGGATCGCGCTGCATGCCGGCCTGGCCGGTGGCGCCGACGTGATCCTGATCCCCGAGATCCCTTTTCACATCGAATACGTCGCAGCGAAAATTACCCAACGTGAAGCGGCAGGCAGCACGTTCAGCATTGTCGTTGTCGCTGAAGGCGCGCGCCCCGTTGGCGGTAGTGAAATGTATCTCGCCAGCGGACGTTTAGGCGGGATTGGGCATTGGGTCGGTGAACAGCTTGAAAGCCTCACCGGTAAAGAAGTCCGTGTGACCGTACTCGGCCACCTCCAGCGCGGCGGTTCGCCTTCGCCCTACGACCGGTTGCTCTCTACGCGCTATGGCGCGGCTGCCGTGGTTGCCGCCCGCGATGGCATTTTCGGCGAGATGGTGGCGCTGCGCGGTCAGGAGATCATCACCGTGCCGCTTACCGAGGCGACGGGCCATCTGAAGACAGTCCGACCACATAGTGATCTGGTGCAGAGTGGCCGTGCGCTTGGGGTCTGCTTTGGCGATATGCCCTAAGCACATATGAACATGCTCTGGCTTGGCTACGATGGCCTGAACCTGCCGCTCAACGAGATCAGTGCGATTCTGCACTACCAACCCGCCCTGGATGATCGGATTGAGCAAGCCTACGGCCAGGTGCCGCCAGGGGTTCGATCAGTGGTGGTGACCAGCGCAGGCGTTTATTTGCCGGCGCGCTGGGAGGCGCAGCAGATCCGGCAGCGTTGGGCCGCCTGGCGCCACCAAGGAGTTTAGGCTTTGATCAGTTACGAGATCTCGGCCAGTGCCGAAACCCATGCGCCGCCAGAGCGAATCTTCGCGGTGCTCGACGACTTTGGGCGCTGGTCGGATTGGATGCCCTCCTTCGAACATATTCGCGTCGAGTTGCCGCCTGCCGTTACCCCGGCCCTGGGTTATCGGTTTCGCCTGCGTAGCGGCGTTGTGCACACCGAGATGGAAGTGATCGATTTCACGTCCCTCACGCGGGCGACGGCGTTCAAGATCAGCTTTCCGCCGCTCGGCGGAGTGAATCGCTGTCGGGTTGTTCCGCTCAGCAGTGGGCTTTATCGCCTGGAACGAGTTGATGTGCTGCACTTGCCCGACCTGGTAGCGCACCTGATCGACGCCACCCAACGTCAGCGTTTTGAGCGCCTGGCGGGTGAGTTTTTACGCTCTCTGAAGCGCACTGTTGAAGCCGAAGCCGGGCCGGGCGCTCCAGTGCCGGCGGCGGATCACGCACCATGAGTGCCGATCCCGCACCGAGCCTGGACGAACTAGCGGCAACGCTTGCGCGTTCGGGCCTGCGCGAGCCGGCAACGATTGCCCTCGATTTGCTCAGTTCGGTTGAAGTGATCGCATGTCAGGCGGCATTATTTGTCCGCCCGATCGTCGGCGGGACACGCTGGGAAGCCTACGCTACTATCCTCGCTGAAGCCGGAAGTTGGAAGGAGTTACGCAGCCTTCTAGCCCGTCAATAGTGTTGACAAAGCCATTCTAATAGGTTACACTCAGAGGGAATCGCGCCTCTGGTGTGTAAAGAGTTGTGCGCGTTTTTGGTCAGGATCGCCCACCCATGTTCCTTACTCCCGAAGCAGTCTTGATCTTACTGTTGACGCTGGTTGTGGTCAGCCTGACCTGGTTGCACCATGCGCGGACGCTGGCCGGGCATCTTCCGGCACGACGGCCGCTGCCGGCGCTCGATGCGTTGCGAGCCGCATTGGCCCAGGGTGCGGAGACAGGGCGGGCATTGCATATCTCGCCGGGCGCCGGCTTGATCGGCGGCGGTGAAGGCACACGCGGCACAACAGCCGAAATGATCGCCGGTCTGAATACTGCCGAGCGCGTCGCGGCTGAGTCGGCGTTGAATGGTGCACCCGTGCTCGTCAGTTCCGCCGACGCTGTGGCCCATCTGGCTCTGCGCGGCGCGGTACGCCAGGCCTATCAGGTGGCCGGCCAAACGCAGGATTATGACGCGAGCCGGGTGCAGTTACTCGCCCAATCCGACGATCTGGCGTATGCCACCGGTGTAACCGCGCTCTATGCGCGTCAGCCGCTCGAAGCTAGTGTACTCATCGGGAGCTTTGGACAGGAATTCTTGCTGATCGGCGAAGACGGCGCACAGCGCGATCTTCCGCAGGTGGTCGGCACGACCGGCACGGTTGCGTTGCCGTTGATGCAGTTGACGACGCCAAATACGTTGATCGGTGAAGAGATTTTTGCGGCTGAGTCCTACCTTACGCCACAGCCGAGCGCGCAGGCCCGTCTGCTCACCCAGGACGCGCTCCGTACGGTGGTGATCGTGCTTGTGCTCGGTGGTTTTGTGTATGGGTTGGCGGCACCAGCCCTCGGCCTGCCACCGCTCCCCGGCTTGTAGGAGCGTCGATGTCCATCCTGCGCGATCCCAAACGTCTGATTGCCGCGATCATCGCCGGTGTGGCCGGCCTGTTTGTGCTGGTTGATTTTGGCGGTGTAACCGGCCCCAGCGCGCTTGTTGCCGAGTTGCTGATCGAGTGGGCGGCGGTGATTACTGCAGTTGCGCTCTTGATCGGTATTTTGAGTGTAGCGGGTTCGCACGTGCAGCGGGTGCGCTTACGGCGCGCCGATTGGCCGTTCAGCCTGGTGCTGTTGTTGGGCTTGATCAGTGTGATTGGCGTAGGCATCTTCTTCCCCCTGCCCACGAGTACCGGTTTTGAACTGCCGAGCAGCCTCGCTGAAGTGCCGATCCGCAGCTTCTTTCGCACGGTTTATGAACCGCTGGCCGCGAGCCTGCTCGCGTTGCTGGCCTTTTTTAGTCTCAGTGCCGTGTTGCGCGCCCTTGGTCGCGGCAGCGCCGAAGCGATCGTGATTGTGACGGTTGCCGTTGTGGTTCTGATTGTCCAGTTGCCGATCGTTACCGCAATCCCCGGCGTAGGCAGCACACTGCAGTGGATGAATGATTATATCGCCGTTGCCGGTGCGCGGGGCCTGCTGATTGGCTCGGCGATCGGCGCACTGGTGGCCGGTGTGCGGGTTCTGCTTGGCTTCGACATGCCCTACATCGACCGCTAGCCTATGACGCTGTGAGATGCGGCTGCGCCGTGTTCTCCCGCGTGTAGTCAATGGAACATCTGCCGCCTTGGCTTCGTAATTTGCCGCTTCCGCCGCGCCCTGCGTCAGCCGCCTCCGCTGCTGATGCAGTTCCGGCTTGGTTGCGCGATATCGAAGGCGCGCCCACTACGCCTCCGCCGTCTGCCGCTGCTGCCCCGCCCGATTGGTTGCCCGCCGCTGAGGCGGCCCCGGCCGGCGGTGCTGCTGCTGACGATGTGCCCGACTGGTTGCGCGATCTACAGGGCGAATTGGCATCTACTGCTGAACTTACTGCGCCGGAGCCGGCAGCATCCGACGAAGAAGTGCCTGATTGGCTGCGCGAGATTGCGGCTGAGCCGGCCCCGAAGCCTGAACCTCAAGCGGCGCGCCCCGAGCGTCCCGCACCGCCCGGCGCAACGTCGTGGCTGAAGGGACTGGCCAGCGATACGCCGCCCGCAGATGAATCGGCTCCGCCGCCCGCTGAACCAACGACAACAACATCGCGCATCCGCATGCCCGTTGGCGCTACAGATTGGCTGCGCTCAATTGGTCAGGAGACCGAATCCTCGGCGCAAGAGTCAGCGGATGAGCCATCCGAGCCGGAACCACCTGCGGATACTGGTGAGAGTGGCGTTCCCGATTGGCTGCGCGATGTAACGCCGGAGGAGTTGGCGAGCGCGGTTGCCGCCGATGTTCCTGATTACGAGGACGATCAGCTTGATCAAGTTGCCGGGCCGAATTGGCTTGCCGACCTTGCGGCGGAAGCCCGACCTGTCGACGAAGACTCGATCTCGGGCGCTGTTCCCGATTGGTTGGCCGATCTTACGCCGGCTGGTACCGATGCTGCGCCGAACCCGCCGCGTGGCGATGTTGGTGTGCCCAATTGGCTAACCGCCGCCGCCGATGCGGATGAAGACGAGGCCGCCCCCGATTGGTTGCGTAATCTTGCGGGCGATGCTGCCGAACCTCCTCCAAGTTCAACACCGTCTGCCGCACCTAAGCGCACTCCTGTTGATGACGTGCCAGCGTGGCTGCGTGATGCGGAAGAGCCGCCTGCAGCTTCGCTCGCCCCGGCCGCAAATGCGGATGATGTGCCGGCGTGGTTGCGCGGAGCCGAAGATGATGTAGTTGCTCCGGCAGCGGGCGCCGACGACGTGCCGGCGTGGTTGCGCGGAGCCGAAGATGATGTAGTTGCTCCGGCCGCAAATGCGGATGATGTGCCGGCGTGGTTGCGCGACGCGAAAGAGCCGCCTGCGGCATCGCCTGCCCCGGCAGCGGGCGCCGACGACGTGCCGGCGTGGTTGCGCGAATCCGAAGACGAGGTGGTTGGTCCGCCGGCGGGCGCCGACGAAGTTCCAACCTGGCTGCGCGACATCGCCGAGCCGACAGATACGCCACCGGCTACCGGCGCTGAGGCTTCGCGGCCGGCAGAACCTGCTGACGCCGACGTTCCGACCTGGTTACGTGATGCGATGAGCGAAGAGGCTGATCGCGAGGCGAGACAACCTGGCTCCGCAGCGCAGGCGGACATACCGAACTGGCTCAGTGATGAACTCGGTGGCGCCGACGAACCGCCCCTGCGGGCGGCAGCCCCGGCTGATCTGAACCTGCCCTCGTGGTTGCGTGGCGTCGCTGATGAGCCCGATCCAACACCGCCGCCGCCTGTGCGACCGGTACGTGCTGCCGCCGAGCCAACCCGCCGCCCGCCCGCGCCCGATGATGCTGAAGGCGACGACTTTCTGCGCGGCGCTGAGTTGCCCTCCTGGTTGCGCATGAGCGAACCTGAGCGACCAACTGAGACTGCTGAGGGTCAAGCGCTCGACTGGCTGACCCGCCTGGGTAGTTCTGAGACTGATGAACAAGAAGATGTGGCGCCTGATGTTGCCATTGTGCCGCAGCGGCGGATCTATCAGCGCAGTAGCGAGCAACTTGAAGCCGTCGATTTGCTCAGCCGTCTGGTTCATGCACCCTACCCCACGCCCGGAGCGCTGCCTGAGCCGCAGCCGCGGACGCGCTGGCAGCAGATCGGGATCGACCGCATTCTCTATGTCGTACTCATCCTTGCGCTGCTTGGCGGACTGCTTGTGCCCGGCCTCAGTACACCTTTTCAGACCGCAACGCCGGATGCGCCGGGCGCTGCCGAACTGCGCGAACTGATCGGTGGCCTCGACAGCGAACAGGTGGTGCTGGTAGCGTACGAATGGGCGGCCCAACGTAGTAGTGAACTACGCCCCCTCGAAGATGCCGTCACTGAACGCCTGGTCGATCAGCAGGCAAAATTGATCATTGTCAGCACCGACTTGCAAGGCACATTGCTCTCATTCGACCGAATTGAGCCGCTGCGTGAGGCCGGCTACAACGCAGCCGGCGGCGGCACCGACTATGTCTTGCTCGGCTATCGGCCGGGTGGTGAACTTGCCTTGCGCAGCCTGGCGCGTGATCTGCGTGGTGAGTTGGCGCGTGATTTCAACGGCAATGATGCAACCGGCAGCCTTGTCGCAACGAACCTCGATGGCAGCCCGCGCGTGAGCAGTATTCGTGATCTGGCGCTGATTGTGGTGATGGCCGACCAACCCCAGGATGTCCAGGCCTGGATGGAGCAAGTGCATCGGGTTGCGCCTACGGTGCCGATCGCTTTTGTACTGCCCCAGGAAACGCAACCGTTGGTGCAGCCGTACCTGCGCCTGCCGAATGTACACCATATTGCCGGGTTGCAGGGCGCATTGGCGCTGCGAGTCGGCGGCGCCACCGACCCCATGCAGATCGCTCAGGCCACCGGACAGCATAACTTTGCGATTGTGATCTTTGTCGTGCTCCTGATCGGCGGTGCGGCGAGTGTGGCCATTGGTCGCGCCCGTCGGGCCAGAGAGAACTAACCTGTGCCAGCCGACGCGTTTACAACCCTGATCACTGGCCTGATCGCCGTGGTGCTGACGCTCCTGGTGTTCAGTCGGCTGTTTGGCGACAACCTGGTCTTCCGTTTTGTGCAATACCTGTTTGTCGGCGTCTCGCTAGGCTATGCGTTTGTGGTGGTCTACCACCAGGTGTTGCGCCCGAATGTACTCACCACCCTCCGCGATGTGGGCGATCCGGTGCTGCTTGGCTTGCGGGTTCTGCCGTTTCTACTTGGGCTCTTGCTGCTGGCCCGCGTAACCGGGCGCCAGAATGTTTCGTGGTTGGCAAATATTCCTCTGGCGCTCCTCTTCGGCGTGGCTACGGCGTTGGCCGTCGGCGGAGCGCTAGCGGGCACGCTGATCCCCCAACTGCTCGATACGGCTCGCCCGGTGCAGGCCGACCCCCTCAACTTGATCGGGTCGATCGTGTTAGTTCTGGGTGTGGTAGCAACCCTTTGCTACTTTTATTTTACAGTGCCGCGAAATACCGCACAGGGACGCATCGTGGCGGTGGGCGCCAGAGTAGGCCGCTGGTTGCTGATGATCGCCTTTGGCTTCTTTCTGGCGGGTGGCCTGATCACTTACATTACGGCGCTCAATGATCGGCTTGAGTTTATTGTGAATTTTCTCCGTGCGCCGTTGGGCTGAATGGACAGGAATGTTATGACAGCAACGATCGGGGCTGTGCTGGTCGCCGAGATCGGCAGCCTGACGACGCGCGTCACACTGGTTGATGATGTAGATGGCGAAAGCCGCATGGTTGGCCATGCCGAAACGAGCAGCAGTGTTGAGCCGCCCTTTCAGAATGCGCTCTATGCGATCCTGGAGGCGGCAGCGCGTCTGGCTGAAATGACCGGGCGGCAGCTTCTGCGCGACGGCCAACTTATTATGCCCCAGACGGCTGATGGCGATGGGGTCAATCAACTCGTTGCGGTGACGAGCGCCGCCGGGCCGATGAGTGTCGTGCTGACGGCAATTGCGGGCGATGTATCGGCGCGTAGCGCTACGCATGCCATCCGGGCAACCTACACCGCCCTGCTCCAGGTGGTAACGCTCGACGACGCCGCCGAGCAGCCTGCGCTGAGCGCCGGCGAACTCTCGTGGATCGAGCGGCAGGTTCAAGCGTTGCTCAACCTGCGCCCTGATGCCGTCGTGATTGCCGGCGGCCTGGAAGGGGGGGCCGTTGATGCCGTCAACCGGCTCGCGCATATTGTGGGCTTGACGGCCTTGAGTACTTCGGTCGATCCGAGTGGCCAGCAGCGGCAACAGATCACGGCCCGCCCCGTGATCTACGCCGGCAATAGCAACGCCCACGATCGGGTGGTAGCGGCGCTCTCGGATCGGGCGGAAATCTCGGTTGCCGATAATGTCCGCCCAGCGCTGGATCGGGAAAATCTCGATCCCACCCGGCGTGAGATCAGTCGGCTGTATGAAAAACAGATCCTGCCGCGCCTGCCCGGCATTGCTGTACTCCGGCGCATGAGCCGTACCGGTGTGCGTACCGTATGTGATGTGACGGGCCTGATGACGCGTTTTGTCGCTGAGCGGTATGGGCGGCGTTTACTCGTTGTCGATGTTGGTGCGGCAAGTAGCGCTGCGTATTGGGCGGCGCCGGGGCGCTATCAATTGGCTGTCCTGGGCACCGAGGGCGTCGGTTATGGGCTGCCGCAGGTGCTCAACGCCAGCGGGATCGCGGCCATTCAACGTTGGTTGCCGTTTGCCATGGATGGGCAAGCGATCCAGCAGCGGATCTTGAATAAGGTGTTGCGCCCGCAGACTTTGCCGGCCTCACGCGAAGATCTGTACCTTGACCATGCCCTGGCACGCGAAGCGCTGATCCACGCCGTGCATGCGCTTGGTGAGCAAGGTGTTGTGAACGCGCAGCGTGAACAGGAACCAGTGCTGGAATATGATTGGGTGATCGCCGGTGGCGGTGTGCTGGCCCATGCGCCCAATCCAGGGTTGGCCTTACTCGCGGTGCTCGATGCCTTGCAGTTTACCGGCGATCAAAGCGCGCCGCTCTTTGATGTCCACCTTGATATCCTTGGCTTGTTGGTGGCCTGCGGTGGGTTGGCGAGCCTCGACCCTGATCTGGCAGTGACGCTGTTCGACCGCGATCTGCTGGGAAATATGCCGCTGGCAACTTGTGTGATCCCCCGCAGCGAGGGGCGGATTGGTGAAGTCGCCTTGGAGGTCGAGCTTGGCATCGTTGGTGGGCGCACGGAACGCCGAACGGTGCGTCACGGTGAGCTTGTGCGCCTGGCTTTGCCGCAGGGTCGTTTTGGGCACGTTACTTTGCGTCCGGCGTCCGGCGTGCGGATCGGCAAGGCTGAGCCCGGCGAAGAAGTGCCGTCTGATTTGGGCCAGATTAAGGGCAGTGCGCTGGGAATTGTGATCGATGCGCGTGGCCGACCGCTCGCGTTCGCTGCTGATGCGCGCGAACAGCGCAAGCGGCTCTGGTCGTGGCTTGTGGCCCTTGGCGCTGAGACGGGAGCCAACCCGGATCAGGAAGCTTCACCGGCGGTTGAAGCGTTATTGGGCCGGGAAGCCGTGACGACGGCAGTGCCGGAGCCAATGGTTGTGGGTACAACCGAGGCAACGCCTGCGCCAAGCCGTGGGCGGCGGATCTCGCTCGACGAGTTGGCGGGTGTGGAGGAGCCCGAGGTCCCGGCAGCACCGCCGCCCGAGGATGACCTTGCGCAGTTGCGGCAGACTGTGGAAACGCCGAAGCGGCGCGGGTTCTTCAGGCGGGGGAAAGAGTAGAGGCGACGGCGTGGGGAAAGGGCGCGTCACAACGCGCCCTTACGCAATCCAGATGGTATTCGGGAGGGGCGCGCTACAACGCGCCCTTACGATTCGCTGATTGTGATACCGAGAATCGTTTCGCCGGGCGCGCCAAGATCGGCGGGGTTGTCGGGGTCGCGCAATGGGATGCCGTCAACGATCGCCTGGCCCTCAATCACGCGGCCAAAGATAGTGTACTCGCCGCTGAGCCATTCAGCAGCAGCGGTGGTAATGAAGAACTGCGAACCGGCGCTGTCGGGGTCATTCGAGCGCGCCATCGCGAGCATGCCGGGGCTGTCGAAGCCGATTGCGTCGGAGAACTCGCCGGGTACCGAATAGCCGGGGCCGCCGGTGCCGGTGCCGAGCGGGTCGCCGCCCTGGGCCATAAAGCCGGGCAGCACACGATGCCAGGTCAGGCCGTTATAAAAGTTCTCGCCGGCCAGGAAGACGAAGCTATTGACCGTCTGCGGCGCAATGTCGGGCAGAAGTTCGACCACAATGTCGCCACGCGGTGTCGTAATCGTTGCCGTATAGTTGCCCGCCGGATCGATCGTCATCGGCGGCAGCGCGCTGTAACTGCGGGTCGCCGGTTGCGGGAAATCCGTTGTAGTAGCGCCGGTGTTTGGCGCTGCGGCGCCATCGGCAGCCGGAACCGCTGTGGGCGCGGTAGCGGTGGTCTGCCCGGCGCTGAAACTAATTACCAGCGCGGCAATAATGCCCACGACGAGCAGCACGACGGCGACGGCAATAATACCGGGCGCCGCAGTGGTTTTGGGTTGGGGGTTCGGACGAGATTGGCTCACAGGTTTACCTCAATTGGCTATGGGGAATCTTTAGCGGGGCGCGCCAAAACACGCCCGAGGCATTATAGAATGGAGGAATGTAAAACGCAAAGATTCAGAAGTCGGAATTCGATATGAACCCAACCAAGATCAATGCGCCGAAGGTGGAGTTCGTGCATACGCTGCTCGCTGAGCACTACGGGCCGCGCGTGTGGCGCGGGCGACGTGATCCGCTGGGCGAGTTGATTATGACCATTTTGTCGCAGAATACGACTGATCGCAACAGTGGGCGGGCATACAGCGAGTTGCGGCGGCGGTTTCCTGATTGGCAAGCTGTGATCGATGCGCCGACGGCGGAAGTCTACGCAGCCATTCAGCCGGCGGGCCTGGGCAATGTGAAGGCGCCGCGGATTCAGCGGACGCTTGAGGCGATCCAGGAGCGCACCGGTGCGCTCAGCCTGGATCAACTCGATAGCATGTCGATGGAAGATGCGCGTGCGTGGCTGCTCAGCCTTTCCGGCGTCGGGCCGAAGACGGCGGCCTGTGTGTTGCTCTTTGCGCTCGGCAAGCCGGCCTTGCCCGTCGATACCCATGTGCATCGGGTAAGCCTGCGGTTGGGCTTGATCGCACCGCAGGTTAGCGCCGAACAGGCTCACGCGCTGCTTGAAGCTGCGTTGCCGCCCGATGCCGTTTACGCTTTTCACCTCAATCTGATTCAGCATGGCCGTCTGATATGCCACGCCCGGCGGCCCGAATGCGGTCGCTGTCCTTTGACCGAGCATTGCGATTTTTATACAGCAGCATCATAGGAAAGCAGGATTCGTAAATCATGCTCCCCTACAGTTGCGACGACTGCAACGATTCGGTATACTGCCGTCGCACCGTAAAGGAGATCTTGATGGCTGTTTCGCCCCGTCCCGCTGCGCGCCCGATCAACTATATGGCCCTCTTTGAGGTTCTGTTGCTTGGCGGTACTGCTACGCTATTGCTTGTAAAGTGGTTGCGCGGCCAGCTCAGCTTTTATATTCACCCGCGCTACGATGCCCTGATGGTTGTCGCTGCCGTTGTGCTGTTGCTGATGGCCGTAGCGCATTTACGCGATGTGTTTAGTGGGCGGCCGCCGCATGGATCGCGCTGGTTTTATTTGTTGCTGGCTGTGCCGTTATTGCTTGGCACGCTCGTGCCCGCCCGCCCGCTGGGCGCTGATACACTCGCCGGACGCGAGGTAGATCTGACGGCGGCCGGGGCGGTTTCGGCACGGCGCGAAATTACCGGCGATCCGGTGAATTGGAATTTGTTGGAATGGGCTACCGCGCTCACATTGCGTGGCGATGAGTTGGCCGGCAGCAACGCCGATGTCGTTGGCTTTGTGTTCAACGATGAGGCACTTGGCGCCGATGGTTTTTATGTTGTGCGCTATGTGGTCACCTGTTGTGCTGCTGATGGCGCCGGCGTCGGTTTGCCGGTGATCTGGCCCGATGGCGCCAGCCTCAGCGAGGATAGCTGGGTGCGCGTGCGCGGAACCGTAGAACTTGCTGAACTAGGCGGTAGCCAACAGCCCGCTCTGCGTGCCGAAACCGTCGAGCCTGTCGATCAGCCGGCCAGTCCGTATCTCTATCCGTAGACAGTCTGGCAGTCTCCAGTCTGGCAGTCTCCAGTCTGGCAGTTTGGCAGTCTCCAGTTTGGCAGTCTCCAGTTTGGCAGTCTCCAGTCTGGCAGTCTCCAGTCTGGCAGTCTCCAGTCTGGCAGTCTCCAGTCTGGCAGTCTCCAGTTTGGCAGTCTCCAGTCTGGCAGTTTGGCAGTCTCCAGTCTCCAGTCTCCAGTCTGGCAGTTTGGCAGTCTCCAGTCTGGCAGTCTCCAGTCTGGCAGTCTCCAGTCTGGCAGTCTCCAGTTCGCAGTACGGCTTAATTGAAGTTTATAGGCAACACGCAACACGCAAGTTATTGGTTATTAAATGCCCTACTATACCCGGATCGGCCTGGCGAGTCTGGCGCTTGCCGTAACGTTCGCCCTGGCGCTCTGGATCGGTCCCCGCGCCGCGCCGATTACGTTGGTTGCCCAGACGCCGAATGGTACTGCCGTGGCTGTTGGCGCCCCGATTCGGCTTACCTTTGCGCGTCTGGTTGATCGCCGCTCGGCGGAGAGTAGTTTTCGCATCGAGCCTTTTGTGCCGGGGCGTTTCTTCTGGCAAGATACAACGCTGACCTACGAGCCGATCCAAACGCTTACGCCCGAAACAAGCTATCGGGTAACAATTCTTGCCGGCCTGCGTGATGAGCAGGGCCGGGCAAATGCGACTGACTTGAGCTGGGATTTTCAGACGCGCGGGCCGCGTTTGCTCGCTTTGCGCAACTCTGCCGCCGGCAGCGCGTTGTGGCTGATGCGTCCCAACGGCGCCGAGCCGACAGAACTTTTGGCTACGCCGGAAATGATCAGCGACCTGATTGTAGCGCCCAATGGAACCCATGCAATTAGCGTTGAAGCGCAGGGTCTGGAGCGCAGTGCGCTCGTGTTGGTAAGCCTGGAGGATGGGAGTACACGCCTGCTCGTCGATGATCCGCAGGCGAGTGTGGCTGCGCCGGCCTGGGCGCCAGTGGGCGATTTTCTGGCTTTTGAGCGGCGGGCACTGGTTGAGGGTGTGCTTGGTGTGCCGCGCATCTGGCTTGGGCAGCCTGACGGCACGTTGCTCGGCCCGCTCTATAGCGGCGATGGTTCGGATATCGCGTATGCGCCGAGTTGGTCGCCCGACGGTAACCGGGTAGCGTTTATCGATGGCCTGACCCAGACGCTCACGGTCTACGACTTTTTCACCGACCTGAACCGATCATTGGCGGTAACTAGCGCCGAGCGCGCTGTTTGGTTGCCCGACGGCACGGCGCTGATTGTGAGCCGGATCGACCCGGAACGCCCGGATCGGGCGCCGACTCTGACGCGTGTACCTTACCCCGAAGGCGCGCCGATCGATCTGACCGATGGCACTACTGCCGATCTTAGCCCGGCGGTGAGCCCCGATGGAACGCAGATCGCCTTTGTGCGGCGGGCAGCCGACAGCCCGGTGAGCACGATCTGGATTGTGCCGACCGATGGTGGCGCTGCCCAACCGATTAGCAGCGGCACAGGCCAGGATCATCAGCCGCTCTGGTCGCCCGACGGTACACAGCTTGCGTTTATCCGGAGCAGCCTGGCAGGCGAACTACAGAGCGAACTGGTCGTTGTTGACGTAGCGACAGGTGCTGAGGTGAGTGTGCTCAACGATGTCGTGCAGGCCGTGTGGGCGCCGTGAGCGGTCGGACAGTCGGACAGTCGGACAGTCGGACAGTCGGACAGTCGGACAGTCGGGCAGTCGGACAGTCGGACAGTCGGACAGTCGGACAGTCGGACAGTCGGACAGTCGGACAGTCGGACAGTCGGACAGTCGGACAGGTCGCAGTTCTCGGCGAGAGATGAAACACGAAAGACCAATGACCAATGAAATGACCAGAGTCGGCCCCATCGGGTGCTGTTCGTCCTTTGTCCTTTGTCGCTCACTCCAATACATACACCAGCGGCTCGGACGCATCCTGGTAGAGCAGCACGACCGTCTCGCGGCGCGGATCGTAGCTGTCGAGCGAGTTGTAGAGATCTTCGGGCCAATCGTCGGCACCGGCATCGGCGGGGTAGTAGGCGATCGGCACATTGCCGGTGGCATTGCGCAGATTGATGCCGCGTAGGTTGATCTCAACGACACCGCGTCCATCGCGGGAGAGGCCGTTGCGAGCCAGATCACGCAGTTGGGGGCCAATTAGCTCTACATAACAATCGGCAATCGCAGCCGGATCGGCGGCCGGATCGCTGAGTAGTGCGCGCAACCGTGCGATCAGCCGCGGGTCAGGGGTACTCATCCTCAACTCCTCTTTCAATCCAACTCTACACCCAACAGGCTGGCAATCACGCCAATCTCGCCGACATGCTCGAAGCCATGGGTCAAACCAAGCGCCATCAGACTGCGCCCTTTTGTCCAGCCCAGATAGTTTTCAAAGAGGCCCGCAGCTGCCGGATGGGCGACTCCTTCATCCTCCAGAATGGCCCGTAGCGGCTCCGGCCCCAGCGTTGCATTGAGGTCAATCTGGTCAATCGTTGCGACAACCTCGCGGGTGCGCAAGGCAACGGCGTGCCGATAGGCATGCAGGGCTGCCAGATCGATCTGTTGACTGAGATCATCGACTTCGGCGAAGGTCATTCCTGCGCCGTGGTGCCGCAGATCAACCCTTAAACGCTGCCTCCACGGCAGATCGAGGATCTGCGGTTGGTCGGCGACGAAGCGATTGACGCTGACATCTTCAACCCGGGCAATGTGCCACAGGCTCCATGCGATCGAATTGACCCGTGGATGCGGGCGCACGCGCCGCAATTCCGCCGCAACGCAGCGTTCGAATTCGTCGAGCCAGAAGCTATGCAGGACATCGTGGCGCTGTAAAAACAGTTTACTCAATTCCATCGCAACTCCTTCGTAGCGATTACTTTGCCGCATTGTAGCTGCTCCTTCCGCGCTGTCAAACATACCTGTTATGTCGTGAGCGGGTGCGCGCATCTGATATGAAATCACCCAGACTTCAGCCGTTCAGGAGTGCGGCGCAGTGTGGGCTTCATTCTGTTGCAACCTCCGACGTTTTATACTCTGGGTATGAGCCGAACTACCTGATGTGCAGCCTGAGGACTACCGACAGACAACTGCTGATCAGGAACTAATGTGGCTCGGCTAACGTTACTTATGCGGGTTACCGAAGCGCATTGGGCGCTTCAGCGTGCCCAATCGAGCGAGGAGGTTGTGATGTTTCGCTCGTGGTTCCGCAAGCGTGGTGGCGCACTTGCCGCCATCGTGATGGCCGGCGTGGTGGCAATCAGCGCTACGCCCGCCGCAGCCGCTCCTTGGGACGGCCTACGTAACAGTTTTGTGAGTGAGCGTTTCCAACTGGTACATACGCGTACCGATGCCGAAAATGTACGCGGTGGACGCAGTTGGTATTGGGGACCGAATGCCTGGTTCGACTACGCCGAGTTCTACCGCCAGGGTGAGAATGGCCTGCGCACGGTGCAATACTTCGACAAAGCGCGCATGGAGATCAATAACCCGGCGGATCGTTCCGGCGCGAGCCTGGGCGTAACGAACGGCCTGCTGGTGAAGGAGTTGGTGAGCGGGCGCATGCAGCTTGGCAATGACCCCTACGACACCGACCAGCGCGCCGCCGCCGATGTACCGGTGGCCGGCAATCCGCGTAGCGCCAATGCAGTTTCGCCGGGGTACGCCAGCTTTGCCGGCGTTGCGACGCTGGATAACGGCTATCGCGATCCGCAGCGCCTCAGCCAGACTATCGCCACGACAATCGATCGCAGCGGCAATCTCGGTTTGCGTAACGATCTGGCCCTGCCGGAAACCGAAATTGTGCAGTACAACAGCGTCACCGGCCACAACATCCCGCGCGTGTTCTGGGATTTCATGAACCTCCAGGGCCGCACAAATGTCGATGGCCGGGTGGTGAATGGGCCGGTGGTCGATTGGCTGTTCGCGCTGGGCCTGCCGATCACTGACGCCTACTGGACGCAGGCGCAAGTCGGCGGCGCAACCGTAGATGTGCTGGTGCAACTGTTCGAGCGCCGGGTGCTGACGTATGTGCCGACGAACCCGGTGGGCTACAAGGTGGAGATGGGCAATGTCGGGCAGCACTACTTCCAGTGGCGCTATCCGCATCTGGGCACGGCCTGGGCCGCGGCTGAACCGTCTACGTCCCTCGTTTACGCCTCGAACATCGACACCGGACGGCACTGGGAACTGTACATGTACAGCGCAGTGGGCAGCAAACGAATCACGCGCAATAATGAGGAGACGGTAGCCTTCTCGTGGCGGCGCAGCTGGGATCCTGCCCAGATGCGGCTGTTGGTGGACTCGCGGCGCAGTAATGCGCAGTACCGCCAGATCTACGAGTTCGACCCGCCGGCCTTCTACGACGGCGATGATGCCTGGAATGCCGGCGTGCGCCGGATCTCCTACAGTGACGGCACGCAGCCACCGCCGAACGGCCCATACCCCGGTTATCTGCCGAATGGCACGGCGAATGACTTCAACGCCAGCTATGCGCCGGACGGCACCAAGATCATCTTTGCTTCGGATCGTATGGGCGGGGTTGAGCTGTTCATTATGAACGCGACGGGGAACTCGCCGACGCAACTGACCAGTCAGGGCTGTCTGAACGAGACGCCGACCTGGTCGCCTGACGGGCGCCGGATCTACTGGAGCAGTAACTGCGACGGCGACTTCGACATCTACCGCGCCGACCTTGCCTATATCTACGATAGTAGTTGGAGCGTTGAGGCGCGGCTGGCGAATGTGACCAAGCTGGTGGACGGCCCAGGCGACGATCGTTTTGCGCGGGTGAACCCGCAAGGGACGACGGTAGCTTACTCCAGCAATCGCAACGGGGTGTGGGATATCTACACCGCAAATGGGGCAAGCGGCGCGGAGCGCGCACTGGTCCGCAGCGCCGGGAACGACGAAGCGCCGACATGGTCGCCTGACGGCCGGGCGTTGGCTTTTGCCAGCGACCGCGACGGGAACTACGAGATCTACACGATCAACCTGGACGGCACGAACACGACGCGTCTTACAAACAACCCGGCCCAGTATCGCTGGCCGATCTGGGCGAAATAAATAAAATTTGGGTATCGCGTTCACGACTTCGTCGTGAACGCGATAC
>JBBRUG010000005.1:0-44797 GCA_038247995.1 Chloroflexales bacterium
ACGGCGCTGGTTAAAGAGCCGTAGGAGCAACCAGGCCAGCAACCCAAGCGCAACGAGTTGGCCGAGGCCCTTGAGCAGCCAGAAGAAGCCGAAGATCCCCATGCCCGGCCGGTGGCGTTCCATCATCATGCCGCCCATCATGCCCTCGCCGTGGCGACCATGCATAAAGCGCGACTCATCGTGCTCGCCACGGAACTGCATCGGGCCGGTGCGCTCACCACGCTCACCGCGCTCGAACAGCGGGGCAGCAGGCCCTGCCGGTGCAGCCGGTGCGGCCGGAGCGTTGCGTGTGTCGGTCATCATCATCATGCGTTCGCCCGGCCCAAAACGACCGCCCAGCGCAACAACGAGCGCCAGTGCGCCAAGCGCCAGTGCCGCCCAGCCAAGCCAATTGCGATTGCGTTCCATCAGTATACCCCCATTGCTGCTGTGATTGGTCTATTGCGTTGTGTACGCATGCACAGCATAGCGGGAGATTGTGGAGCAATTGTGAAGAGCTAGCGTAGAGAAGTGAGGAATTGAGGCGATCTAGACGGGTGGCCAGGGAACGCTTGGGCCGGCGCCGGGGGGCGGGTAGAGTCCACTATCGATCAGGCGATCGAGGCGTCGACGGAGGGCGCGGAGTTCACTCTTTTCGAGCAACTCGGCCAATACCTGCGCAACCGTGTCATTTGTTTGCAGGCGCTCACGGAAGGCGCACAGCGCCGTCAGCACATCAGGCGGCAACGGTTCGCCGATATAATCCCACAAGACGGTGCGCAGCTTGGGTTCAAAATGGAAGCAGAGTCCGTGGTCGATCGCCCAGAGCCGGTCGTCGAGGGCTTTGAGCGCATGGCCGCTTTTGCGGTCGGCATTATTGATCAGGCAATCAAAGGCGCAGAGTTGGCGCACGGTTGTTTCGTAACCACCCTCTTTAAGCATCGTGAACAGATGCGCGTCTTCGTCGTTTTCAATAAAAAGCTGCACCATGCCCACGCCGTACGGCCCGCTGCGCAACACTGTGGGCGGTACCACGTCGAAGCCGAGCGCCTCGCTGACCAGGTATGCCGCCACCTCGCGCCGGTAGAGCGTGCCCTGCGGGAAATCCCAGAGCGGGCGTTCGCCGCGCCGGGGCTTATAGATCGCGAGCAGCCGCAGGCCTTCATGCTCAACACTGGTGAGCAGCGTATAGTTGCTGCTGTACGGCATAGATGCTTCGACGTTCAGTTCGCCTTTGGCGAGCGCCGTAAGCACGCGAGCTACACTGATTTCTTGCGATTCACTCATATCAGGTGGAAAAGACCGGGCCGTGGCCGTTACGTTGCGGGCAGAAGTGACCAGCAGCATCGATTGGTCGCCCGCAGTTCCCACAAACGGGGCGCCCGGCGGCGACAACATGGAAGGCATGCACACTTAAGGCGCGCATTTGGGGGCGCGAGGCGGAGAAGCGTGCACTTGGCGCTTCGGCTTCCTCAGTTTCGGCAATCCCCTGGATGAGCAGCACCACCATATCGCGCTCGGCATCGTAACCCAGGCCCATCTGCGCGACGCGAAACTCCGCCTCAAGCGGCTCTTCCAGGCTCATATCGGTAATGAGCATATCATCGGATGTCGTCAGGCGCGGATTTTTTTCGGCCAGACTATCGAGCAGCCGTGAGACAGCGTCGGCCAGCGCGCGCACCTGCTCTTTCTCGGCAGTCAGCGAGATGATGCGGTTGCTACGTCGAGCCTGGACATAAAAGATCCGCTGACCACGTGGGCCAACGGCCCCGGCCGTAATTCGGTTGACAGCATCAAGATCGTATGTGAATTCAGACATGGGCCTGTTCTGTATGATCAGCGACGAGCGGTTCGGCATCGGCAGGCGGCGCTTCCGCCTCAGACGTCGCCGGCGGTTCAGGGCGTGGCCGCAGATGTTCCAACGAGCCGGTATCATTATAAGCCACAAGCCGCGGCCCCATCCGCTCGAAAGCCAACGCACTCAACGAGCATGGATTGATCACCAGGCGCTGGAAGAGATCGATATGGACACCAATATAATAGGCAAGCACCAGGCGGATCAAATCGGCGTGCGAAACGGCGACAATGATCTCCTGTGGATGTTGTGCGCGCAGGGCATCCAGGGTAGCGACAGCGCGGGCCTGGACTTCACCGAGCGTCTCGCCATTGGGAAAGCGCGTCCCGCTCGGGTAGTGCTGTACGCCCGGCCATAACTCATGCTTATACAACTCTTTGAGTTCGGCGCCTTGCCATTCTCCGTAGCGCACCTCACCCAGCCCTTCGATCAGCCGTAACTGCATCTCGCGTGGCCCGGCAATTGCCTGCGCCGTTTCGACACAGCGCTCCAGCGGACTGCTATAGATCGCCGCAATCGGTAGATCACCAATCCGGGTGCTCAGTGCTTCGGCCTGGCGACGCCCTTCCTCGTTCAAATGGACGCCCGGCGTCCAACCCGCCAGCCGACCATGAACCCAATCGTTCGTACCATGGCGGACGAGGAGAAGGGTAGTCACGTCATACTCCTTAGATAAGTAGTGCGCTTATATGATACCACAATCGTGCTTGGTTATCGTGTCTCCCTGGGTTGTTTGACATCCCCCTACCCGCATGCTATACTCTCGCGGTGTGTGCGGGGGTGTAGCTCAGTTGGGAGAGCGCGACAATCGCACTGTCGAGGTCAGGAGTTCGAGCCTCCTCACCTCCACCAACACACGGGGCCATAGCTCAGCTGGGAGAGCGCAACACTGGCAGTGTTGAGGTCTGGGGTTCGAGCCCCCATGGCTCCACCAAATTCATAGGCCGTCGCTCAATGGTGAGCGACGGCCTATGACTTTATCGTCATCAAAGATCGCTTGTCGGCTACTATGCATTGTGGTACAGTTGCCTGCGAAAATAGCACATTGGTGTGATCAGCCTTTTAAGCCGCTAGGATCCCGAATGCCAATTGCAATGATCGTTCATGGTGGTGCCTGGGCCATCCCCGACGACCAAGTTGAACCCCATCAGCACGGTTGCCGCACCGCTCTGACTGCCGGGTGGGCAATTCTCTCCCAGGGCGGCTCGGCTCTCGATGCTTGTGAAGCTGCTGTGCGCATTATGGAAGATGACCCGGTCTTCGATGCTGGGGTCGGTTCGGTGCTGACATCGGCTGGTACTGTGGAACTGGATGCCGCGCTTATGGATGGGCGCACGTTACGTTACGGCGCTGTGGCTGGTCTGCGTCACATTCGCAACCCGATCAGCCTCGCCCGCAAGGTGCTTGTCGGTCCCGGTACAATGCTCGTTGGCGAAGGCGCTGAGGCTTTTGCCGTTGCGCAGGGTACACCGCTCATCGCCAACGCAGAGCTAATCGTCGAGCGCGAACGGCGTCTCTGGGAGCAGTGGCGAGCCACCCAAACCACTCCTGCGGCCTCGAACGCCAGCGCTATCGGCGAGTCCGACCGCGCCGCTGCCCTGGCCGGCCACGACACAGTCGGCGCAATTGCGCTTGATCAGCACGGCAATTTGATTGCGGCGAATTCTACCGGTGGTACGCCCTTCAAAATGCCTGGGCGTGTCGGCGATACGCCAATGGTTGGCTGCGGCCTCTACGCCGATGCTTCAGTGGGTGCCGCTGTCTGCACCGGTTGGGGTGAATCGATCGTGCGGATGGCCCTCGCTCGCCGCGCTGTGGAATTGCTCGAACGCGGCTTTGCCCCCCAATCAGCCGCCGAAATCGCCATTCGCAGCCTCTCGCGGAGCGTGGCCGGTGGGAGCGCCGGTTGCATCCTGCTCACGCCGACCGGTCAGGTTGGCATGGCCTGGAATACGCGCCGCATGGCCTATGCCTACTCCACCGCAGGCGGCGAAATGGCCTGGGGCGTTTGATTATTGCGTATTGCTTGCCGCAATACGCAATTACCTCATCCGCCGATTATTGCTGATTCCGGGCATCATTTGGGCTGCCCATTAAATGCACCATTAGCAACACCCCGCTTACCGCTAGCGCTACGAATACCACTACTGCGCAACACGGCACCAACAATAAGAAGTCGTTTAGGTTTACACTTGGCTCAACCATGGTTGCCTAGCCCCTTGAGTACTAGTTCAAGATTCCGCTCCAACACGCCCCCCAGATCACGCTCCGGTGACTCCAGCCAGTTCAGCACGGTCAGAAAATAGACGCCCACCAGCAGGCGTGCCGTCTCCGCGCTGGTTACGTCGGTGCGTAGCTCGCCACGCTGCTGCGCCGGCTGCGCGAGTTGTTCCAGCAGACCCTCAAAGTGGGTGCGGATCACGGTTGCATTCGCCCCGAGCGCCGCGCGATGCAACAGCGTCTGCCCAATCAGAATCCGCACCAGGTCGCTCCGCCCAACGACACCTTCCGCCAGATGTGTGAAGATGACGCGCACCTGTTCGGCAAATGGCAAGGCGTCAAACCCCGGCGTTGCCGCCAGTGCATCTAAACGTGCGGCCTGCAACTCGTTCAGGTGCAGCAGTACCGCCTCTTTGGTCGGGAAGTAGTTGAAGAAGGTCCCTTTGGCAATCTCCGCTGCCGCCGCAATCTCTTCAACCGTCACCGCATCAAAGCCCCGCGCCTCGAACAGGGTCAACGCTGCCGCATAGATCCGTTGTTTCCGCGCCGTCTTCTGTTGTTCTCTCCGGCCCATCCTTGATCCTAAAAACATTATGACCACGGTCATTAATGACTGTGGTCATAATATACACTATCCGCTGTAACTATGCAATAGGTTCAGCTAGCCGCGCCGCGCCAGTTCATTCGCCACCGGCAGGGTAAAGGCAAAATTGCTACCGATGCCGAGCGTACTGGTTACCCCGATCCGCCCGCCGTGTAATTCCACCAACGCCCGTGTAATGCTCAAGCCAAGTCCGGTGCCGCCGATCCGGCGCGTATTCGTATTGTCCACCCGATAAAAGCGATCCCAGATCCGCGGCAGATCTTCGGCCGCAATGCCCAGTCCCTGATCCCGTACGCTCACCAGCACCCAGCGCCCCGGCGGATGCTCGATCGATAAGTCAGATGGTTTTGCCTCGCGTACTTCCAGCGTGATCTGGCCGCCATTCGGGCTATACTTGATCGCGTTATTCAGCAAATTGAACAGCACTTGTTTGATCTTGTCGCGGTCAACCCACACGGGCGGCAAGGGGTCGGCGATTGTGATCAACATGCGATGCTGGGCCAGTTGGGTGTTCAGTTGGGTGGTCAACTCATCGACGATTTGCCGGAGCGGCAGCGGCCAACGGTTCAGCTTGACTTTCCCCGCTTCCAGGCGCGACACGCCGAGCAGATCTTCCACGAGTTGGGAGAGCCGTCCGGCCTCGACATAAACCGTGTTGATGAATTGGCGGCGCTCGTCAGTGCCGAAATCGCGGTTCAACAAGAGTTCGGTGTAGCCCAGGATCGACGTTAGTGGAGTGCGCAATTCGTGCGACACGATCGAAACAAACTCGCTCTTCAGCCGATCAACCTCGCGTTCGCGGGTCACATCAGTGATCGCCCAGAGCCGCCCGGTAATCGCATGTTGGCTGTCGCGGGTCGGCACCGAGAGCACCTGGAGATCCTGGGCGGGATTGCTCAGACGTACACTCAACTGTTGTGTGCGTTCGGGGGCGCGTTGCCCATTGCTCACAAATTCGGTGAGCGCCAGCGGATCGCTCAGGCGCGGCAGGAGGATTTCGATCAAATCGAGCGAGACATGAAACGGTGTGCGCAGCGAACTGTTCGTGAGCCCCCAGACGGCGCTCCAGGCCGGGTTGGCGCGCAGTACTTTACCATTGGTGTCGATCAGCGCCAGGCCGGTGGGCAGGCTGGCAAATACCTGGCCCAGGTGCAACGAACTCTCCAGCGCCTCCTGGTAGTGCAGCGCCCGACTGAGCGGTTGCGCTGAGCGTTCAGCAAGCGCTCGCACAAAACTCAATACTTCCTCGCCGAAGGCCGCTGAACGCGGGCTGTCGAGCACCAGCACCGCAGCGGCGCGCCCAGCGATCATAATCGGCGCCGCCAGTTCAGCGCGCACATCACTTTGGGCCGGCCGCAGCCCCGGCTCACGGGTCAGATCGCGCACCAGCAGTGCCCGCCCGCCCCGGGCCGCCCGCCCAGATAAGCCAACGTCCCAACTCCAGCGTTGCCGCAACCCATTATTCAGCGCCACCGGGTGATCATTCGCATAGCCTTCATAGATCTGGAGTACCAGTTCGCCACGCTCATGATCAACCAGGCTGATCGCGCCCGCCTCAGCGCCGCTGGCCTCCAGCGCCCTACGTAGCACTAGGCTCAGCAACGCGTGTAGATCCAATACCTCGTCGAGACTCGCCGTAAGCGCGGCAAGTTGATGGCGTTGGGCCGGCGCCAGGGTCAGTCCGGTCGGCGTATCGCTATTGGGCGAACCAATCGTCAGCGCCGGTAAGCGGTTGCCTTCTTCGGCAATCGCTACCGCCAGTTGAGGCAGCAGCGCCGTGAGTAATTCCTGGGTGGCCGGGCCAAGATCGCCGCTATAATCGGCGCGCAGTTCGATCACGCCCCAGAGCCGCCCACCCCAGAAGATCGGCGCGCCAATATAGGCCGCCTGGGTAATCGGTAACTGCGTTGCCAGGCCGGCTTCGGCGCTCAGTACCACACTGCGCTGCGTGATCACGCCACCCACGGCGATCTGGCGGGTCAGTGCATCATCCCATGGATAGGGCCACGCCGCGTCCGAGTAATATTGCTGGCGCGCTGTGCCCGGTTGCGCCGATTGCAGCCAGCAGGTGAGCCGGGCATCACGGTAGCGCACTGCGCCGTGCAGCAGTTCGAACAATTTATGCAGGCGCTCAGCGAGCGGGCGCTCGGCATGCAGCAGGCGCGTCGCTTCGGCTACAGTGGCGAGCGCCTGGCTCGCCCGATCGGGCTGAAGGGTCATAACGCACTTTCCAAGTTGCCGAACGATTACTCAGCGTGTCGATTGCAGCTACTACAGCATTGCTCAGATCGATTGCGCCTGCATAACCAGGCGCGAGCGCAGCGAGCTCCAAGGTTCAGTGGCCTCTGCGGCTCAGTCATGCTGCTCAGTGCTCTATAATACGGGTGCCGACTGCGCGTTATTCTGCATTTTCAGGAGCATGCTCATGTTTACGCTGGTGGATCATGTGGGATTTGTGGTTGCCGATGTTGAAGCCGCCGTGGAATTTTACAGTCAGGCCTTTGGGCTTACGCAGTGGGAACGGATCAGCCTGCCCGAGCGCCACGCTGCGATCGCCGTCGCACGGATGGGTGATACGCTGCTGGAACTCATCGCGCCTACTTCTGATCAGGCCGCTTTCGCTCGCTTCTTAAACGAGAAGGGGCCGGGAATCCATCATATTGCCTATCGTGTCGACGACATTCAGGCCGCGTTGGACGATCTTCAGGCTCGCGGTGTGCCGCTGATCGACAAAACCCCGCGGCCTGGGATCCACAACACCCTGGTCGCCTTTGTGCATCCGAAAGCTGGCGGCCAGGGTGTGTTGGTGGAACTAGTGCAGCATGTATCATAGGGCTAAAACATTTACGCAGCAAGTGCTGCGGCCCTACGGCTAGACATAACTCCGTCCCACCAGCTTGCGCATGAACCGCCGGGCATCGGCGCGCATCAGGCGTGCGCCGAGTGCGCCGAAGAAGAGCGCTACCAGGGCCGGTAACGAGTTACGCGGCTGAGCCAAGCGCAAAAGCTCCTCTGGATCGTTCAGCGGCAGCGGCGAGCTATCGCGCACTTCAACCTTCAGATCATCGCCGTGCCACTCACGCTCGATCCAGAAGAGATCGGGCATGCTACGCTGAAAGAAGTAGTAAGCCGGATTGTGCTCGTAGAGGTAGTCGAACAGTTCGCCAAAGGGTTCAGCCGGTTCCTTGGGGTGCAAGATCAGCGTGTCGTCGATCAGGTTCACATACCAGCGATGGAACGACCAGTGGAACAGCCGCTCGGCAATCTCCGAGGGGCTCTGGATGTAGCCTGCTTCACTCACGCGGGTCAGTTCGCGGGCAAACTGCTCCGGGTCGTCCATATGCTCCAGGATGTGCGAGCAAATCGTGTAGGCGAAGGCGCTTTCCTTAAAAGGCAGGTGGTGTGCATCGGCCACGACAAATGGCCGATCGACCACCAGATCGCCGCCGCGCTCACGATTATCGCTGCCGAGGAAGCGATCAACGAGTACGTTTGAGCGCGGGTTCGGATTGTCGCCGCTACCGATTTCAAGTACCAGGCCCGTTGCGGGCGGGTTTAACTTCTGTTTCATTTCTTCAGCATTGCTCAGATCGATTGCGCCTACGTTCCATGGCGCGAGCGCAGCGCGCCACCCGGTTCAGTGCCCGCAGTGACTCAATCGTGTTACTCAGTGCGCTAATTCAACTCGTCGCCGCTCAGACTATCGCGCAGAATATCCAGGTTCTCCAGTGCCAGGCCGGTGCCGATCGCCACACACGAGGCCGGTTGATCGGCTACATAACATGGCACACCTGTTACTTCAGTTAGCAGTTCGTTGATCCGGCGCAACATCGCGCCGCCGCCGGTCATCACCATGCCCTTGTCGATAATATCCGACGAGAGTTCGGGCGGTGTTTCCACCAGCACGGCACGCACGGCATTAACAATCGCCTCCAGCGGCTCCTGGAGCGCCTCAGTGATCTCGTTACTGTCTACCTCAATGGTGCGCGGCAGACCGGCCACCTGGTCGCGGCCGCGGATCTGCGTGGTGAGCGGGCGCTCCAGCGGTAACGCGGCGCCGATCTCAATTTTGATGCTTTCAGCCGTCCGCTCGCCGATCAGCACGTTGTACTTGCGCTTGATATACGCGGCAATCGCTTCGTCGAACTTGTTGCCGCCGACGCGTACCGAGGTGCTGACCACAATATCATTCAGCGAGATCACAGCTACTTCGGTGGTGCCGCCGCCGATATCGATGATCAGGTTGCCCGACGGCTGCGCCACCGGAATATTTGCCCCGATCGCCGCCGCTAAGGGCTCGCGGATCAGATAGGCGCGCCCGGCGCCGGCTTCCAAGGCCGCGTCGCGCACGGCACGCATCTCAACACTCGTTACGCCGGCAGGAATACAGATCATCACCTCGGGCTTGCTGATCCGAAAGCGCCCTGCTGAGCGGTTGATGAAGTGCTTGAGCATGGCTTCTGTCACTTCATAGTCGGCGATTACACCATTGCGCATGGGCCGGATCACTTCGATACTCTCCGGCTCACGCCCTAGCATTGCCAGCGCCTCCGAGCCAACGGCGCGTACCCGGCCATCGCGCGTGCTTAATGCTACTACTGAGGGCTCGGAGAGTACGATTCCGCGCCCCTTCACATAGACCAGCACATTTGCTGTGCCGAGGTCAATTCCAATCTTCCGCGCCATGACTATCCTTTATGTGCTGCGGCGCTCTGGCCGCATAGATCCTATCTTATGTACCCTGAACCTGCCTATTATAACGTAGGTTGTAGAATCGTTGGGCCGTAGCGATTGCATTGCAATCACTACGGCCCGGAAAAAAACTGTATCGAAGGAGCGGGATTAACTGCGCCGCCCGTACTCCCTCAGTTGGGCCACGCGCATCCGCGCCAGTTCTTTACGCAGTTTCGCCTCAGCGATCAGTTGATCACGCTCGGTTTGCGCCATCTTCATGCGCTCTTCGGCCAGGGCGCGGGACTGCTCGGCACGCTCAAGGTCGATCTCGTCGGCGCGTTCCACTGTGTCGGCGAGGATGGTGATCCGCGTCGGAAGCACCTCCATAAACCCACCCGACACTGCGAAGGGCGTGCGTTCACCATCCTTCAAGATGTCGAGCTCGCCTGGTTCAAGGACGGTAAGCAGCGGCGCGTGACGCGGCAAAATGCCCACTCGTCCATCACGTGTCGGCGCGCTCACCATATCGACTTCATTGGAGTACACCACTCGCTCGGCGGTGACGATCTCAAGCTGGATGGGCATATTTTAGCTCCTGCCATGGTGATGGGGTGCCACTATTGTCGTCGCGAGCAATGTGTCACCCCCGCACCGTGTTACCCTGTTATTTCTGGCTTGCCTCATAGGCGGCCAAAACATCGTCGAAGCCGCCTTGCATATAGAAGAACGACTCAGGGATATGGTCGCCTTCGCCGCCTAGGACGCGCTGGAAGCTCTTCACCGTCTCATCGATCGGCACATACTCGCCGTCGCGACCGGTGAACTGCTTAGCTACCGTGAAGGGCTGCGAGAAGAAGAGCTCGACCTTGCGCGCGCGCGAGACAGTAAGCTTGTCTTCATCGTTCAGTTCTTCCATACCGAGAATGGCAATGATGTCCTTGAGGTCGCGGTAGCGCTGGAGCACGCGCTTAACGGCCTGAGCCGTCTCGTAGTGCAACTCGCCGACAATATTCGGGTCGAGAATACGGCTATTCGAGGCCAGCGGATCTACGGCAGGAAAGATCGCCCGTTCGGCGATGCTGCGCTCAAGTGAGATTGTCGCGTCGAGGTGGGCGAACACTGTTGCCGGCGCCGGGTCGGTATAGTCGTCGGCGGGCACATAGACGGCCTGCATCGACGTAATCGAACCCTTCTTCGTCGAGGTGATCCGCTCCTGCAACTCACCCATTTCGGTGCCGAGCGTCGGCTGGTAGCCTACCTGTGAAGGCATACGCCCAAGTAGCGACGACACTTCGGAACCGGCCTGTACGAAGCGGAAAATATTATCGACGAAGAGCAGAATATCGCGACCCTCATCGCGGAAGTACTCAGCCATGGTCAGCGCCGTCAGACCCACGCGCAGACGGGCGCCGGGCGGCTCGTTCATCTGGCCGAAAACCATCACCGTCTTATCGAACACGGTTGTGGTTTCGTCGATGCGCGATTCCTTCATTTCGACCATGAGGTCGTTGCCTTCGCGTGAGCGCTCGCCCACGCCGGCAAATACCGAGAAGCCCGACTGCTTCATAGCGATATTCGCAATCAGTTCCTGGATGACCACGGTCTTGCCCACGCCGGCGCCACCGAAGATGGCCGTCTTACCGCCGCGCGTAAAGGGCGCTACCAGATCGATCACCTTGATGCCGGTCTCGAAGATCTGGGCTTGGGTGCTCTGATCTTCGAACGAGGGCGCCTCCTGATGGATCGGCCGCCGTTCAACATCACTGGGGATGGCTCCTTTGCCATCGATCGGTTCGCCAAGCACGTTAAACACGCGTCCAAGCGTTGCCGGGCCGACCGGCACCGAAATCGCCTGGCCGGTATCGAACACATCGAGGCCCCGCCGCAGGCCATCGGTGGTACCCATCGCCACAGCTTTAACAACGCCATCACCAAGCTGCTGCTGTACTTCGCATACCAACCGCTCACCATCGCCGAACTGAATTTCGATGGCGTTGTAGATCTCGGGCACATCGCCAAGCGGGAACTTGGCGGTAATCACCACGCCCATGATCTCAAGGACGGTTCCCTTGACATCGGACATAGAAACCTCCCCTTCTTAGAACTGAACTGAACCGGGCTGCGTCCGTCGCAGGCGCCCGACTCAGTTCAGGATTTAATCTCCAGACAAGGCGTTCGCACCCGACGCAATCTCACTCACTTCGTTCGTAATCGCTGCTTGACGCGCCTTGTTGAAGGTTAGGGTCAGATCGCGCACAAGATCTTTGGCGTTGCGGGTCGCATTGCGCATGGCAACCATGCGGGCACTATGCTCGCTCGCAATGCTTTCGAGCACCGCCTGATAGATCTGGGTTTCGACATAACGCGGAAGCAGTGCATCGAGCACCTCTTCCTGGCTTGGCTCATACGTAAAATCGACCCGGCTCGCGCCTACCTCTAACGGCGGTGGCTCGACCGGCAAAAGTTGCTTCAGCGCCGGGCGCTGAAGCAGCGTATTAATAAATTCGCTGTAAATAATGTAAATCTCGTCGTACTCACCAGTCTGGAAGCGCGAAATCGCACTAACCGCGACCCCGAGAATATCTTCGATTGGCGGCGCATCACCCAATTTCGTCACTTCACCAGCCAATGGGTAGCCATTCCGCACAATAAAGTCGCGGCCTTTTTTACCGTAAGAATAGACATCGACGCCGCGACCTTGGGCCCGCTGATCAAGAATGAAACGGGTTGCCCGGCGAAGCACGTTTGTTACGAGGCTGCCGCAGAGGCCGCGATCGGGTGTGACGATCAGCAACGCTACGTTCTTTACGGTTGCGCGCTTCTCCAGCAGCGTTCCCTGCCGAGCTGATCCTTGCACCCGACCAGCCAATTCGGCCATCAGATCACGCATGCGATCGGCATATGGGCGCGTTGCCAGCACATTGCGCTGGGCGCGCTTCATCTTCGACGCCGAGACCATCTCCATTGCGCGGGTGATCTGGGCGATATTTTTCACCGAGCGAATGCGGCGCTTAATTTCACGGCTATTCGCCATGGCTATCTCCCGAACAAAGGAACAAGAGAACAAAGGAACAAGAGAACAAAGGAATAAGAGAACAAAGGAACAAACAAGTAGATCATACATTGCCCTGATTAACGTACAAAATGCACCCTAACCTGATCAGCTTTGTTCTTCTGTTCCCCGGTTCTTTTGTGCTCCGGTTCCTTGGCAATCACTCACTATAGTCGCTCGTCGTCTTGAATTCTTTGATCGCCCCCACGAGCGCGTTCTTCACCTCGTCCGACGGGAATTTCCGATCCAGCCGGTTATCGCGGATCAGCGTACGCACTTCAGGATGCGCCGTTTTCAGGAACTCGATGAAATCATCGCGCCACTGGGTAATGCGGGCCACCGGCACATCATCGAGGTAGTTATTGTTCGCTGCGTAGAGTACCGACACCTGATCTTCCACCGGCAGCGGATTGTACTGGATCTGCTTCAGCAGTTCCTGCAAGCGCTGGCCACGATCGATCTGCGCCTTCGTCACCGGGTCGAGATCGGTTGCGAACTGCGCAAAAGCCGCGAGGTCGCGGAACTGTGCCAACTCACCTTTCATCTTACCGGCTACCGAGCGCATCGCGCGTGTCTGCGCTGCCGAACCCACCCGGCTTACCGAAACACCGACGTTGAGCGCCGGACGCTGACCGGCATTGAACAGGTCGGCTTCCAGGTAAATCTGGCCATCGGTGATCGAAATCACGTTGGTGGGAATATAGGCCGACACGTCATTAGCTTGGGTTTCAATCACGGGTAGCGCCGTAAGCGAGCCACCACCATTTTCATCATTCAGGCGCGCAGCACGCTCAAGCAAGCGCGAGTGCAAGTAAAACACGTCGCCGGGATAGGCTTCGCGGCCGGGCGGACGACGGAGCAGCAATGAGACTTGGCGGTAGGCTACAGCGTGCTTGGAGAGGTCGTCATACACGATCAGTGCATCTTTGACGAGCTCACCATCGATCATCACGCCGTTTTCCATGACTTCTTCGCCCATCGCACAACCGGCGTAGGGCGCAATGAACTGGAGCGCGGCGCTATCCGAGGCCGAAGCCGAAACGACAATCGTGTACTCAAGCGCGCCATACTTTTCAAGAATGCCGACGACCTGCGCAACCTGGGCGCGGCGCTGACCAATGGCGACGTAGATACAAACCATCCCCTGGCCCTTCTGGTTGAGGATGGTGTCGATCGCGACGGCAGTTTTGCCGGTCTGCCGGTCGCCAATGATCAACTCACGCTGACCACGACCGACCGGGATCAGGGCATCGATCGCAATAATACCGGTTTGTACCGGCGTATCGACCGATTGGCGGGTAATCACACCAGGCGCAATCCGCTCGATTGGCCGCCGAGCCTCGGTAAGCACCGGGCCTTTGCCATCGATGGGTTGACCGAGCGAGTTCACCACGCGACCCAATAGCACCTGCCCAACGGGCACACCAATGATTTCGCCCGTCGAATTGACCTGGTCGCCCTCTTCGATCGACTCACTATCACCGAGCACGATCACGGCTACCGCATCCTCTTCGAGGTTTTGCGCAATGCCATAAATCGACTCGCTCCGCCCGGCCTTGGGCGGGAATTCAATCAGTTCCGAGGCCACAGCCTGATCAAGACCTTCAACGCGGGCAACACCGTCGCCGACGCTCATCACCGTGCCAACATTCACCTGGCGTGGTTTGAGGTCAACGCCGGCGGAAATGCCGGCCTTCAGACGTGAGAGCAGATCATCCGTCAGAGTTGTCATCGCTCTGCTCCGTATGCAGACCGCTGCGGGGCGGGCGCAAGCGCCGTAGAACCCGCGAGGCGGCTTAGCTATTCAGCATATTGCGCTGGATGGCGCTGAGACGCGTGCGCAAACTATTATCAAGAACCTGATCGCCCACCCGAATGACCAGGCCGCCAAGCAAGCTTTCATCGACATCGAAGCGTACCTGAACAGCGCCATAGCGCTGCTGCAGATCGGCCTCAACTGAGCGCTGTTGTTCGGCGCTGAGGGCGACGGCACTGGTTACCTGGGCCATTACAGCCGTTACACCACCGGCGGCGGCATAAGCTGCGAACGCTTCCGTAATTGTGCCAACATCCTCAAGCAGCCCTTCACGCGCCAGCCCAAACAAAAAGTTGCGCACCTGCGGCAAGGTGTCGGCGGGCAGCGCGGCAGTGAGCCGACTGGCCGCATCGCCACTGCCAGCGGCAACTTTTGGGGCCGCAGCGCGCAACTGCTCTAAAGCCGCGCCTACCAGGGCTTCGTAGAGCGTCCCTGCAACCGCCTTGGCATCAACAGTGGTAGCCATACTCTACTTCTTGTTTCCACAGGCATTCAGGGGCGATATACCGCCCCTGCACCTGCTCTTAATTGCGCCGATCAAGCGCCGCAAGCGACTCGGCGATCAACTTATCGTGGCCGCCGGCCCGAAGTTCAGCGCCGATTACCCGGCTTGCGGTAAGCGTCACAAGATCAGCAATCTGATTCTTCGCCTCGCGCAGCAACTGATCACGCTCTTGTTCTGCTTGCGTGCGTGCATCGTCACGAATCTTTTCCGCCTCGCGCCGGGACTGATCGACGATTTCGCTGGCCTGCGCCTTCGCGCGATCCTGAGCCTGGGCGACAATCGACTGAGCCTCAGCGCGCGCCACGTTCAGCACCTGGGCCTTCTCGGCCTCAGCATCGCTCAACTGGCGCTTGACCATCTCGGCATCCTGCAAGCTCTGCTCGATCCGCTTGGAGCGTTCAGCGAGCATATTCAGCACGCGCTGATAGAGCAGCACATACAGAATACCGGCCATAATCACAAAGTTGATGATCTGGTAGATCAGCTTGGGTAGGTTAATGCCCAACTGTTCCATCGTTGCCCCCTACAGCGCAAGCTTGTCTAGATGACACCGAAGCCGATGAGGAATGCGATCACCAGACCGAAGATCGCCAACGCCTCAGCGAACACGATACCGATGAACATGTTGGTCACGATCGTGCCCTGGGCCTCGGGGTTGCGGCCAATGGCCTGTAGCGCGCCCGACACGATGAAGCCTATGCCAATGCCGGGGCCAATTGCGGCCAGGCCGATTGCAAGGGCAGTGGCGATCAGGCGGGAAGCCTCGACGTCCATAGTGGGTAACTCCTCCGTATCTCCCAGTATATCCAAAAACACATGCTATCGGACTGCGCCGGGACACGCGCCCCGCCGCTGAACCGCATCTTAATGATGCGCCTCGCCCTCGGCGTGACCACCATGCGCCTCAACGGCCAAACCGATGAAGGCAATCGTGAGCACCGAGAAGACGAAGGCCTGGATGAAGCCGATAAAGACTTCAAACAGATAGAAGGGCAACGGCAGTGCCAGCGGGAGCAAGAAGATCATGACGATCAACAGCACTTCACCAGCGAAGATGTTGCCAAAGAGACGAAACATAAACGCGGGGATGCGCGCGAACTCTGAGATGAGTTCAAAGACGCCAACAATAAAGCCGACGATGCCGCCCTTAAAGTTAAAGAACTTGCCCAGGTAGCCGATACCAAGCGCCTTAAAGCCCCAATACTCGATGTACACGAAGGCAATCAGCGCCAAGGCCAGGGTCATGTTCAAGTCGGCTGTGGGGGCGCGGAAGAGATCAATAATGCTCTCACCGGGCTGACAACCAAGGTACGTGCTTTCGCCCTCTGCCGCCGCAAACGGCGACGGAATCAGGCCCGCGTACGGGTCGCTCAGCGCCAGACGCGTTCCGGTAGCAGCCTCTTCACTGACGTAACAGAACCCAATCGAACCGAAGCCGGGCAACAACCCAGCCCAGTTCGAAAAGATCACCAGCAAAAAGATCGTCGCTAGAACCGGGAACGCTGCGGGGGTGTACTTTTTGTTGATCGAACTAAAGAAGTTGAACAGCGCCTCGATGACTGCTTCAACCACATTCTGCAACCCACGCGGAACAAGTTGCATATTGCGCGTGGCGAGGAATGCGATCACAATCAGAAAGATGTCGACCAGGATCATCACAAACATTGAATTTGTGAAGCCCGGCAGAATATCTTCCGCCCGCACCGAGACAGCCGGCTCACCAGTGGGGAAAACGATTCGGGCAATGATCCCAAGCACGATCAGGACGATCGCGAAAGTGGCAATACGATTGCGACCTGACAAGGCCTACCTCCTGGGCATCTCGTCCAGCATGGGCTCGGCGACAGGGCCGATCCGCTGAGGTGCGGGCACAACTAGCGAGCGCACTCTTGACGGTTCGATCTCAGTCGCGAATACGTGCGAGCCATACGATCTTCGTTCTGTCCTTCACAAACAGTATAACGCACAATGGACAGAAACGTCAAATCTGCGGCTAAGGCTACTTTTGCCATTAGGACGGCATAACAACCGCGGCGGAGTATACCATAGCTGATCTATGCACGCAAATTGCACAGCAATCGAAGTAGAAGTGCAAGGAGGCGGGAGGCGGGAGGCGGGAGGCGGGAGGCGGGAGGGCAGGAGGCGATCAAATAGTACGGGCGCGTCGCGCCCCAACAGAATGAGTGCCTCCATCCTCCCTACAGCTATTGCAGTTACTTATCGATCTGATCGCGCAACTCGCGGATTGCGCGCTTGGCATTGACCCACACGGAACCGATCTTAGAACTAGCGATCTTTTTGTTGAAGACGAGCACCAACAGGTAGCGCTGCACGACATCAAAACAATACAGATCGTAACCGACGCCCTCATGGATGTAGACGGTTGTCGCGTCGTCCTCGTGCATCATCCGCGAGATTTCGCCGGCAGTGGAGAAGCTGGTGGAAAGCAGCGGCAGCACGATCATCATCGGCAGGTTATCGGTTGTGCCGACATCAACAAGAATCATCCCAGCCCGATCAGTGAGCATGATACTCTGTGCCCCAAGAACTTGGACGAGTTGGCTCATGATCGAGCGGATCGGCGCGATGTTTTCCGTCGTTACAATCAGGTTTCCGCCTGCACTGCGTCGCGCAGACGTCGGCGCAGGCGCAGGTGCAGGTGCAGGTGCAGGTGCAGGTGCAGGTGCAGGTGCAGGTACTGAGCGCGGCTCTGGTTTGCGCTCGGCAGCGGCACGTGCGCGTGAGCCCAGGCCGGGCCGGGGCGCCTGTGCAGATGCGGCTTCCTTTTCGCGTTCGGCTAGTTTCTCGCGCTCAGCCACTGACGGTAACGTCACGCGCGCCGGTGTGAATTCACGCCGCTCAACCCGCGCCGGTGGCGGGGGTTCAGCTGCGATCGCTTCAGCTTCCGCTATTGCAGCTTCGGCTTCATTTTGAACTGCAGCATTATGTGCATCGCGCATGGCCGCTTCGAGTGCGGCGCGCAACTCCCCTGGGCCGGCTGTTCCCGCGATGAACCGATAGACGCCGTACGCCTCGGCTTGCTTCTGAACCTGTTCATTGGGTTGGGCACTCCAGAGCAGCACCCGGGTGGGTAGTTCAAAATTGGGGATAATTTCGGCGAGTTCCATGCCCGTCATCCCCGGCAGGTCAACTTCTGCAATAACTGCCTCAGGCGGGTTTGCGCGCAATTCCCAGAGGGCATCATTTGCCGAGTCAAAGACACGCACATCAACCGCATCGCCGAACTCACCAGGTAAGGCGAGCAGTGGTGCGCTCTCAGCGGCCACGACTACAAGTCGATATGTCATCGGTAGCTTCTCTCTTCACACTGCCTGCGGCTCTGCATTGTGCGCTGCTCCATTATGCACACGCCACCGCCAGATCTGTGCCGTAGTATACTCCATTGTCGTTACCCTTCCGCTAGAGTGTAGGGCAACGCAATGAAGAAGGTGCTGCCCTGATTAAGGGTGCTTTCAACCCATACCAGGCCTTCATGGAGCCGTGCCAAATCGCTGACAAGCGCTAGTCCAAGGCCCGTGCCGCCATGTTTGCGGGTGAGCGAGTCGGCGACTTGGTAAAAGCGTTCAAAGATCTGGGCGTGTTCGGTATGGTCGATGCCGAGGCCTTCATCGGCGACGCTGATCACGGCCCATGCCTCAGGATGGGGCCGCGCTAAGCGGCGTAACGTTGGGTTGGCGCTTACGGCTGCCGTTGCTGCGCTTAGTTGCTCTGGTGTCCAGAGCGCCAGTTCAACCCGGATCTGGCTTTGGTCTGCGCCAAATTTGATCGCATTGTCGAGCAGATTGCCGATCATGAGCAGGAGTTTTTCCCGGTCAGCCGGTACAATCAGTTCAGTTGACGGTAGCTGTAAGGTTACGCGTTGTCCCTTCAGTTCGGCAGCGGGCACCAACCGTCCAATCACCTGGCGCAGCGTATCCCCCAACAGTTGTTGTTCCAGCATAAGATCGGCCCGATCGCGATCATAATCACGTAGGTCGACCATTTTTTCGACAATTGCCCGGATCTGCTGAGCGCTGTCGAGGACGCGCTGCGCATATTCGCGATGCTCGCCGTCGCTTTGATCGCGCACCATTTTTGTATAGCCCAGGACAATCGCCAGTGGGCTACGCAGTTCGTGCGAGGCGATGGCAATAAACTCGCTCTTGAGTCGATCTAGTTCAGCTAACGAGTGATAACCGCGTTGCAATTCGCTGTACAAGCGCGCATTTTCCAGCGCCGTTCCGGCTTGATTGCCCAGCAGGGTCAGAATGTCCTGGTTGACCGGGCTAATCAGGGCGTTCTGACGGCCACAGAGGAGGATGACGCCAATCGGTCGGCCCTGGGCGTGCAATGGTACGGCCAGGCCAATCGGCGCGGATGTACCTGCATGCTCAGCCAGTTCAATGTCGCCGATGGAGCTACGGGCGCCGCTGTGATAGGCTGCCGTAGCTAGCGCCTGTCCATCCGTGAGCAGCAGGGCATCAACCGGATCGCTGACGATCTGCGGCGCGGTGTCGGCACCGGTGTAAAGGATCAGGAAACCGGCATCACACGCAATGTGATGCCGGGCACGCTGAACAATGACTGCACTGAGTTGAGCATGATCCAGAATACTACTGATTGCTGAACTACTCGCGAGCAGTTGTTCATAGGCACGTAGCCGAATCTGCTCTTGCTGCAGTTCGCGCTTATGCAGCGCTTGATGCACGGCAAAACGTAACTCATCGAGTTCAAACGGTTTGCTCAAAAAATCGGCGACCCCGCTGCGGGCAGTGGCGTGCAGCGTATCTTCGTTGGTATGGCCGGTCATAATGATGACGGCCAGCGCCGGATCAAGCTCACGGGCGATCTGCGCAAGCTCGAGGCCGCTGATGCTGGGCATTTGAATATCGGCCAGCATCAGGTCGATTTGCGCTGCGCTCCGCAGCACTTCCAGTGCTTCACCAACATTGGTGGTAGCCGTTACGGTATAGCCAGCGTTCGTGAGCACAGTTGCGCACATCGTGCAGGTAATTATTTCGTCATCGACGATCAGCACGTGGGCAAGCGGGGCGCCAACGTTGGCGTTTGCAGCGGTGCGTTCAAGCTCCTGAGTCATAATAGAAGGGCCCGGCATAAGCATTAGGCGAGCACTTCAACACAGGTGCGCGGCAGCCAGAGTGTGCCGCCGTCGGCGCGAACAACTTCAACTGCCAGCGTTTGCACACCGGATGCGACCCGCCGGGGCAGATTGGGTAAGCTGCGCACAGTGGCCGTCTCGCCGAGATGGTCGGCGGTGAGCAAACGCACGCTCGCGCCCGGTCGCAACTGCGGCCGAGGTGGTTCAACCGTGGCGCTGCTGCTCCGCGTGAGTGGCACAACGATGCGCGGGCGACGCAACGGGCGGCGCAACTGCGTGTGGCCTTCGATCAGCGCTTCCTGGCGATCCTGCGCGCTGAGGAGATCAAACAGCGAGCGAGCCATGGGGCGAATGCCGAACCCTTCAGTAATGACGAGCGTCAGTTTTGGGTCAGGAGTATGGCGCGGATCGGGCCATTGCCAGGTATTCTCCCCAAGCGCCCATTTGAAGTCATCCGTCCAGCCAAGGAAGTCGCGCAATTCGTGCTCTTCGATCCCACCGACAATGACGCCGCGAACCTGCTCTTTGACGGCTCGGCGCAACGCGGCGGCCGTGATCGCCGCACCACAGATTATAATTGCGTAAGCACTTTTGGCGTCGATCTTCTCCGGGTTGACGATTTCTTCGGGATTAAGGGCGAGCAGGCGCAGGACACCGCTACGCTCATCACCAATCCCAAAGGCGCCGTAGGCCTGGGCTGCCGGTGTCTCGATGATGACGCCTTCATAGCCCAGGATTTCCATCACAACGCCGCGCACATTGGCCTGCAACGCATACTCAACCGGATCGGGGGCGATCGTCACATAGCCGGTTTCACTGTCGATATCGACGATCATGCCGCTGACCGGGGCCAAACAACTACGCCCCAGGAAGCCACCGGTGCGCGCAAGAATCTGCCCAGCCTCGACCTTGTTGGCCACTTCACGGCGCATTGCCCGGTATACTTCACCGGGCGGAATGCCGAGCGCTCGCGCAACATTAATAATTTGCGGCGTTGCCGGAACCAATGCCCGACCAATCATGTCTTCGGGTTCAACCCGACTGCCCTGCCGAACGAGAATCTCGCCAGGGTAGGGGAGCCGACGCTCGATACGGGCCATTGCATTGGGAACAACCGGAGGCGTGCCATCGGGGATGTAAAGCGCCATAGATCCGCCTTTACCCACCTAAATATAGATAATTCTATTATAGCATAAGCCCCCGGTGGGTATCTGTTATAATCTTTTCATATGGCTTGAGGAGCGGCTGTCGTGCAATGGAAGTGTTGGTTGATGGTTCTGGCCGGATTGTTGTTGCTGGCCGCATGTGCCACAGCACCGGCTTTGCCGGAATCTTTGCCGGTTACAGCTCAGCGAACGGTGGATTTAAGCCATGTCGTGCGTCAAGATGCGCCAAACTTGCCTGCTGAGCCGCTAACGCGCCTCGACCGTGGCCCCGATGGCCGTTTGCAAAGTTTGACGCTTGGTGCGCGCACTGGAACCCTGTTGGAAGTTATTGCTGCGCCCGCTGCATCCATAACGGTTGATGCGCTTTCGCCGCGCGATCTCGTCCTTGACGCAGTTGTGATTGATATGCGTGATGTCGCGCAAGATGTTCCGGGTTACCAGTTTGATGTAGCTGATTTGTTGGCCTGGGAACAGCAGCATGGGGTTGTGCCTGCCGGCTCGTTGGTACTGCTCGTCACAGGCTGGGATGTGCGTTGGGGCGATGCCGAAGCGTATTTAGCGCTCGATGAACACGGCGGCTCGCAGGCGCCAACCTTCAGCGCTGCTGCCGTTGAGTTACTCCTTACAACCCGTTCCGTCGCCGGTCTCGGGGTTGATGCACCCGGCGCACCCGATGTAGCGCCAACCGACCATTGGCTGTTACTTGTGAACCTGACGAATCTGGAACAGTTGCCGCCATTCGGCGCCACAGTGGTGATTGGCGCGTTAAAAGTTCAGTCCGGAGATCGTAGTCCGGCGCGGGTGTTGGCATTGATACCGTGATTCTAGCGCACTGAGCAAACGATTGAGCCGTTGAGGGCACAGAACCGTGTGGCTCGCTGCCCTCGCGCCGCCCATATCCTGGCTCAATGGGATCTGCCCAGCGCTATAGGGTTCAGGCGCTAGAGGCAGAAGGGAGGCCGCATGCGCGATAGCGCCTACCGCGTCCAGCAGTTTGTTGCCGCCCTCCGTGCGCAAGTATCCACTGATGAGCAGGCCCTGGCGCGCCGCCAACTGACGCCCGCCGAGTACACGCTTTTCGCTCGAATGCCGCAGTACGATCAGCGCCATTGCCTGGATGTCTACCATACCCTCCACGCGGCCAGGCATACCGATCCACTCCTCTTGCGGGCTGCACTGATCCATGATTGTGGTAAGGTCGCCGATGATGGGCGCCCGATGTCGCTTGGATGGTATATCCTGACTACAATCTTGAAGCGTTTTCCGACCGTCTATATTGCTTTGGGTCGCCCCGGCACAGTGCTGGAACCGGTTCAGCGTTATGCGGAGCATGCTTGGCGCGGTGCGCAATTGGCTGCGCATGCCGGTAGTCCGCCGGTGATTGTGACGACCCTGCGCCATTATCACGATCCAGCGCCCTGTGGTGCGGCGGCACTGTTGCAATGGGCTGATCAGCAGCATTAGCGCACTGAGCAACATGATTGAGCCAGTGAGGCCGCTGAACCGGGCGGCGCGCTGCGTTCGCGCCATTGTACGCAGGCTCAATCGATCTGAGTATGCTATAAGCCGGGCGGCAGGCGGCAGAGCGACGCCCCGGTGGGTCGTCTTTACCGGACGGAGCGGCAGTTGGAGGCTACGAAGCATGAGTTATACGATCTCGCTGCCAACCTTTGCGGGGCCGCTTGATGTGTTGCTGCGGCTGATCGAGCGGGCTGAACTCGACATAACCACGATTGCATTGGCCCATGTGGCTGATCAGTATCTGGTCTATGTGCGTACCCTGGAGGCGGTTGATCCGCAGGGGATCGCGGACTTTGTAAGCATGGCTGCGCGGTTGCTGCTGATCAAATCGCGGGCGCTCTTGCCGCGCCCGGCTGATCAATCGCGTGACGGGGCCGGAGTTGATAGCGATGCCGAAGCGCTGGCCCAACAACTACGTGAGTATCAACGCTATAAACAGGCGGCTTCATTGTTACGCGCCTGGCACGATCTCGATCGACGCATGTTCTTGCGCACAGCCGCAGCTCCGCAGGCGCCGGTTGTTAGTACACCGGCGCCACTAAGCCATACAGTGGCCGAGTTGCTCGCTGCGGTTGAGCGACGGATGCAACTACGTTTGCCGCTCGATCCACCGGCGGTGCTGGCGCTGGAACCGCGCCGCACGGTTGCCCAGGTGGCAGCGTCGATCCGCGACCGTTTGCAACGCATGAGTTGGTTCAGTTTTGAGGATCTGTTCGGTGATGTAACTAATCGAACCGATGTGATTGTTATTTTCTGGGCGGTATTGGAACTGCTCAAACGGCAAGTGATTGTGATTGAGCAGGATGCGCTTTTTGGCGCAATTAGTATCGGTCGTGGCGAGCATCCCGAGGCGCAGACGCCGATGAGTGAGAGTGAGTTGTAGCCTATGCGTCCTGTGCAAACCGGCCCAACCGATCGCGCATTGCCGCTTGGCGATCTGCTCGCATTGGGCAGTCAGATCCGGGCTGATCTCACGCCCGAAAGCCTGCTGCAAGAGGTCGCCGAGACGTTGCAGCGCGTCGCGGCTAGCCCGCAAGTATATGTGCGGTTGCGCAACACCGATAGTGATGAGTTGGAAACGGTTGCCACGGCAGGGGTGCCCGAGTTATATGCCAGCCAGTTGCGCGCTGAGTCGGTGAGTCCGGGCGCATTTCAGTCGTTACTCCTGCCGGAACGTCGCGTGAGCGATTCGTTCCTGGTGCCGATTGGCACGCCGCTGCCCAGCCCCGCCGATACGGCCGCCGCGCCCAATGTTGCGCCGACGTTGTTGGTGCCCTTGCGTGGCCGTGGCGAACGGCTGATGGGTGTGATCTACATTGCGTTGCCTGCCGATACAGCGATGCTCGATACAACAGCTGCGCAGGTCATCGAGGCGATTGCGCGCCAGGCGGCGCTGGCCGTGGAGAATGTCCGCCTCGCTGAACGAAGTGCGCGGCTGCTGGCGAAAGAGCAGTTGCTTGCCGAGTTAGGCCGTGATGTCAGCGCAACACTCGATTTACAGGCTATTTTGCACCGTACCGTTGATCGGCTGGCGGCAGCCTTCGGGAGTGGTTCGCTCGCCCTGCTCGACCAGGATCGCGAACTGACAATGGTTGCCACGGCAGCCAACGAAGTACACCTTCAGGGGAGGCGGTTTTCCGCTGAGACGGGAGTGCTGGGCTGGGTGATGCAGCACGGCCGACCCTATTTCACCAATGATGCTTCTGCCGACGATCTGACGCCGCTTGATCGCGACCAGCGCTCTTTGCTCATCGTTCCGTTACGCAGCGGCGGTGTAGTAATCGGAACGCTAAATGTCGGCAGTGCGCGTGCCGGCGCATTCGCCTACGAAGATGTTGATCTGCTGGAGGCGATTGCGGCGCAAGTCGGTGGCCCAATTACCAGCGCCCGGCTTTATGCCGAGTCGCAGAGCCTCGCCGCCCAGGTGCATCGCCGCGCTGAACAACTCGCCGTGCTGAACACGATCGCGCGTGCGGCAACGGCGACGCTCGATCAGACCTATAGCCTGCCTGAAGTCACCGCTCAGATTCGCAACGGCTTTGGCTATTATCATGTGGATCTTTTCCTGGTTGATGAAGAGACGAATGAATTGGTGCTTGCCGCTGCGACCGGGGACTTTCCGCAGGTTGCCTTAGGCTATCGTCAGCATATCAATCTGGGGTTGGTCGGGCGCGCTGCGCGGAGTGGGCGCGTATTGCGCGTGGATGATGTGCGTACCGAGCCCGATTATCTCTCGATCGCCGAGCGTGGCGCGACGCGGGCAGAACTTGTGGTGCCGATTGTGGCCAATGGCCGACCGCTGGGCTTGATTAATCTTGAGGCACCTGAAGTCGGTGCCTTCAACGATGAGGATGTGGCCGTGCTGGAGACAGTCGCCGATGTGCTTGCCGGCGCGCTGGAGAATGCCCGGTTGTATCAGCGCGCTCAGGCTGCAGCCGTATTTGAGGAGCGTAACCGGCTCGCGCGCGAACTACACGACAGCGTAACCCAACAGCTTTTTAGTATGACCTTGACTGCCCAGGCGGCGCGGGCGCAACTCAGCAAGAACCCGCAACGCGCTGCAGCCCAACTTGAGCGGCTCCAAGAGACAGCAACCGCAGCCCTGGCCGAAATGCGGGCGCTGATCTTTCAGTTACGTCCGCCGGCGCTGCGCGACCAGGGCCTCGTGGCGGCGCTGCAACAGCATGCGCAGGCAATGGTGCGCCGCGAAGGCATTGGCGTCACACTCAATGTTATCGGCGATGATCGCCTGGCGCGCGGCCTTGAGCAGCCGCTGTATCGGATTGTGCAAGAGGCGTTGAATAATGTGTTTAAACACGCGAATGCGCAAAACGTTGCGATTACGCTTGAGTTTGGCAGTGAGCGCGTGCGCCTGCAGATCACTGATGATGGGCAGGGTTTTGATCTTGCAGCTACTCCATCCGGTGACGGCCGCCACCTCGGTGTGCTGAGTATGCGCGAGCGCGCAGCAGAGATTGGCGGCACAATGGAGATCCACTCATCGATCGGCGGCGGGACCGAAGTGAGGGTGCTTGTGCCGCGCACGGCAACCGCAGCATCCACTTGACGGCTTTGATACCTTGAATACATACATAAGGAGGGGAAGGATGGATGCGATTACGGTCATGCTTGTTGACGACCATCGGGTAGTACGGCAGGGGCTGAGTGACTTTCTGGAGCTTCAGGACGGCATTGAGATTGTTGGGGAAGCTGCGAGTGGTGAAGAAGGCGTGCAATTGGCGCGTGAGTTATTGCCCGATGTCGTGTTGATGGATCTGGTGATGCCCGGAATCGATGGCGTTGAAACGACGCGCCGGATCAAGGCCGTTAGTCCGAGTACGCGCGTGATTGTGCTCACAAGCTTTGCCGATGATGATAAAGTCTTTCCGGCAATCAAGGCGGGCGCAATCTCGTATTTGCTCAAAGATATCTCGCCTGAAGAACTTGCCCACGCCATTCGCGCCGCGCAACGCAATGAGGCAGTGTTGCACCCGGAAGTTGCGGCGAAGCTCATGCAAGAATTTTCGGCGCCCCGGCCCAATGAGGCGCCAGTGGAACAGCTTACGCCACGTGAAATGGACGTGCTGAGGCTGATCGCTAAAGGTAAGTCGAATAAGGAAATCGCTGACACATTGATCGTTTCGGAGAAAACGATCAAGACGCACGTCTCGAATATTCTCTCTAAGCTCCATCTTGCAGATCGCACTCAGGCGGCAATTTATGCCCTACGTCAGAGGTTGGTTCCGATGGAATGATCTTACACTATTAGGTTATAGTGTAAGCGTTTTTGAATACCGCCTCAAGGCGGTATTTTTTTTGCTGGGCGACGCCGAATCGCGCGGATCACCGAACTGCCGGCGTTGCCGTGCCGTAGTTTCCGCGCACAAGCAGCGTGGTATGATTGGGACGAAGCGGCGAGTGAGGAGAAAGAACCATGGCGCGCATGATTCTGCTTGGGGTCGGGACAGGAGTGCCTGATGTCGATCGTGAACATACCCATATGGTCTGGGATGGGCCAGGTGGGCCGCTGCTGATCGACGCCGGCGGGAGCACGTATCAGCGGCTCTTACAGGCCGGGATCGATCCGCAGGGGTTGGCGGGAATAGTCATGACGCACAATCATCCTGATCATATTCACGGCCTAGCGCCGCTCTTGTTCAGCATCGGTTTGGCCGGGCGACGTAACCCACTGCCAATCTACGGTTTGGCGCCGACGCTGGCCATGGCCGAAGCTATCGCTGGGGCAATGGAGTTGGACTACAGCTATGTTGTGCCGCCTGCGTGGCGGGCCATTGCGGCCGGCGACAGCTTACCTCTGGCCGATGGTTGGTGGATGCGAACAGCGCCAACTGTTCATAGCCGGCCTTGCCTAGCCTTGCGCTTTGAACATGTGACGGATGGCCTGGCGTTGACCTACTCAGCCGACACCGAACCGTGTGCCGCCGTGCGTGAACTGGCTGCCGGGGCGCAAGTCCTGATCCATGAAGCGACGACGCCCGAACCGTTTGTGGGCCACACGACGCCACGCCAGGCCGGAGTTCTTGCAGCGGAAGCAGGCGTGGGCCGGTTGATCCTGGTTCACTTCAGCCCGCGCTATACCATGCCGATTGAACAAGCGCTCAGCGAAATGCGTGCCGGCGGCTATCGGGGCTTGGCGGAAGTGGGTAGTGAGGGCCAGATCATTGAGTTATAGCCTCATGTGAAGAACTGCAAAAATGCTTTGGCTCGGGTGGGTCGAACAAGCAAATGGCGCGGCCGCTGTGCTGACCTCCCTTGATTGGCCGTACCGCCCCGATGAACTTCGCGCATCTGTAGCAAGGCTTAGAGCACTGAGCAGGGTGACTGAGCTGCTGAGGCCACTGAACCGGGTAGCGCGCTGCGCTCGCGCCTGGTTGTGCCGGCTCAATCGATCTGAGCAATGCGGTAGCGTTCAGCATATTGCCGCAAAGCCGCCCACGCCAACCCTCAGTCAGCGCACGTTCGGTCAATAGGACTAGCGTAACGCGCTTGCTTACGGATCGGGCGATGGCTATAATAGACCCATCGCTCATGAACGTACGTTGTCCAACACTGCCTAAGTTCATCATCCGCACGCAATCCATTGGCGCATTGTTTACCTCTGGGGCCAGTGGCTTTTGGGTACGCGCATACCTCACTGTAGTTAATCTATCTCAGGGATCTATGTGCGCGGGTGGTTTTGCCTCCCCGCGTGATTGCCGATCGAGGCCGGCAGGTAGGTGGGTTAACCAGTGCTGCAATGATGGTACGCAAGCGATCATATTCCCTGACCGCATGCGGCTTGACCGCCGTGTTGGTCGCGATTACGGCGGAAAATAGTATGCGCGAGCGCGTTTATCGAACTGAAGCTGTAGTGCTGCGTCGGAGCGATTTTGCCGAAGCCGACCGGTTGCTGATGATTGCCACGCCGAGCGGTAAACGCCGCGTTGTGGCCAAAGGTGTGCGCAAAACGACCAGCCGGATTGCCGGGCATATTGAGCTTTTCACGCAGGCAAGCTTTATGCTCGCTGTTGGGCGTAATCTCGATATTGTGACCCAGAGTCAGGTCGTAAATGCTTTTTCAGGGGTACACAGCGATCTGACCCGCTTGAGTTGTGCCTATTATGTAGCCGAACTCTATGATCGGTTTACCGAAGAGTCTGAAGAGAATCGGCCCCTGTTTGACTTGGTTGTGCAGACGTTGAGTGCCCTTGATCGGACTGCAAACCCTGATCTTGTGTTGCGCACGTATGAACTGCGCCTGCTCAATAATACCGGGTATCGCCCGGGTCTGCATCGGTGTGTTGTGTGCCAGGAACTCCTGACGGAAACCGCCGATCGCTTTAGTCCAACGCTGGGCGGTGTGATCTGTGCACGGGAGCACGCAGCGAATCGATCGGCTCTGCCGATGAGTAGTGCTGCATTTCGGCTGTTGCGTTATTTACAGAATCAACCCGTAGACGCGGTCGAAGTTCTGCGTTTGTCGGCTGAGGTTCGGAGCGAAGTCGAGGCGCTGCTGCGCACGTATATCCGCCAATTACTTGAGCGCGATCTCAAGTCGGTGGCATTTCTCAACGACGTCTTGCGCCGCGCATAAGGAGTAGTCGCCATGGCCTATATCGACGGCCTTTTAGGTAGAGGTGAGCAGATCCTCTATGTTGCGCGTCAGCATGTCTTTGTGTTGGTAGTGAATATTCTGACCGAGTTGGCCTTAATTGGGGTGCTTGTTGCCGCCGGCGTCGCTTCGAATATCGCCTTCGATCAGAATAGAACCCCTTTGCTGGCTAGCCTTACAGCGAGCGACCTGATTTTACTGATCTGTGTAGCCATTAGCGTTGCGGTGCTGATCAGCGGCTTTCTCGATTATCTGCGCTGGAATAACGATCAGTATCTTGTCACCGACCGGCGGGTCATTCAAGTGCGCGGCTTGCTGAACAAGCGGGTCACCGATTCGTCGCTCGAAAAGATCAACGATGTTGAATTGCGTCAGAGCTTGATCGGTCGGATGCTGAATTTTGGTACGGTACAAATTCTTACGGCTTCGGGCGAAGAGGGCGTGAACATCATGGATCGGATTGCGGCGCCGATCGACTTCAAGAAGGCGATGATGGACGCTAAACATAACCATGATCGCGGCTTCGGGTATTTTGATGCTCCAGGTTATCCCTCAGCGCGCACGTCTGCGCCGCTCAGTACACCCGGCGATATTCAGCGCACGCTCGAAGACCTTGCTGCATTGCGTGATCGCGGTATTTTGTCGGAAAATGAGTTTGAAGCTAAGAAGCGTGAACTTCTGAGTCGGATTTAAGGCGTTACCATGAATGAACAACTCGCTCAGGCCAAAGAAGTCGTTGCGGCGCGCCTGTCGATCACCCCGCAGGTGGGTTTGATTCTCGGCTCCGGCCTGGGCGCCCTCGCCGATGAACTTGAAGCTGCGGTTGTCGTGCCCTATGCCGAGATTCCGGGCTTTCATATGCCGCAGGTTGTTGGGCATCGGGGCGAATTAGCCGTCGGGTACCTTGGTGGCCAGGCGGTAGCGGTCTTGCGGGGGCGGTTCCATTTTTACGAAGGCTACACTATGCAGGAGGTGACCTTTCCGGTGCGCCTCCTGCGTGCGCTCGGCTGTGAAACGCTGCTAGTGACCAATGCGGCCGGTGGGTTGCACCCCGATTGGCACGTCGGTGATATTATGCGGATTAGCGACCAGATCTTTTTGCCCGGCATGGCTGGGCAGCATCCACTCAGCGGCCCCAACGACGACACGCTCGGCCCGCGCTTCCCGGCTATGGTCGGCGCGTTCGACAATGAATTAGTCGCGTTGGCCGACGCTGCGGCGCAAGAAGTCGGCCTTGCGCTGCGTGAGGGCGTCTATTGTATGCTGGCCGGGCCAAGCTTTGAGAGTGCGGCGGAACTGCGCATGCTGCGCGGGTTGGGTGCCGATGCGGTTGGAATGTCTACGGCGCCGGAAGTGATTGTTGCGCGGCATATGGGCATGCGCGTGCTTGGCTTCTCACTGATTACGAATCTGGCCTTACCCGACGGCCCGCCGGCGAACCACGCCGAAGTGTTGGAGGCCGGTGAAGTCGCTAAACCGCAGTTCGGTGCACTGATCTGCGGCGTACTCGCTCGAATGTAAACCTCTATTTTATCCACGAGGTACCTATGGCCAACCTCACTCCCCTCGACCAGGTGGACGGAATCGACGCGACGGTGCGGCAGAAGTTGGCGACCTACTGGATCACGAGTGCGGAGGAGTTGGTAAGTACGGCCCGTTCGGCTAATCAGGCCCACGGGAGCGGCCTCAAAGCGCTGAGTATGGCGCTGGGTCTTGATGATGCGGCGATCCGCCGGGTTGTCGCTGCCGCAACTGCCGTCCTTCCGCCCGACACAGCCTTTGATGTCGGCGTGGCGATCGATGTCGGCGATGGCCTGATTATGGAGGGCGTCGCAGAGCCTGATGCTGCTTCTTTCGCCCCGCCGATCGATCTCCCCCCGGTCGTTGAGCCATTGGGTACATTGCCCCCACCAGCCTTTCAGGGCCGTCGAAACTCGTGCGTCGCCTTTACGCTGGCAGCGATCTATCAGGTTCTAGGCGGCGACCCCACTGATCTCTCGGAGCAGTTTCTGTACTGGGCCTGTAAAGATCGCGACCGCATCCCCGGCGATGTCGGTACCAGCCCGGTAGTGGGCATGGACGTGCTCAAAGACCTCGGCGTTTGCACCGAGGCGACCTGGCCGTACAAGCCCGAACCGGTTGATCAAGCCAATCCCGGCCACGCTCGTCCGCCGGAACCGGCCTTCAACGAAGCGAAACGGCGCCGGATCACGGGGTATCGGCAGTTGCCGAGCAAAGATTTTCGCCAGATCAAAGCCGCGCTTGCCGAAGGCAAACCGGTGCTGATCGGCCTGCCGATCTGGGAGCACTGGACGGATGCCTGGCAGTCGCGCAAGCTCGGCAAGGTGCGCCCCCCACTGCCCGGCGAGCGGCGCGGCGGCGGCCATGCGATGTGCGTGATCGGTTATCGCGACGATGCGAGCGTGCCCGGCGGCGGCTACTTTATTGTGCGCAATAGCTGGGGGCCGGATTGGGGCGCGGAAAATACCGACGGGCCGGGGCTGTGCCATGTGCCGTACCGGGTCGTGTTTGAACAGGGTGTTGCGGCTTTCGTCGCCGCTGGCGTTGCGCCGGTGGCCCAAAAAACCGTTTCGCAGAAAACGGTGGCTGGGATGCGCCGGATGGGTGTTTCGGCGGGAACGTTTGGCGCCGGCGATGATAGCATGCAAGCGATCCACGCTGATGCAATCAAGCTCCGCGAGACGCTGGATACGCTGATCGCCCGTCTGGCGGCATTGGTGCCGGGTGCTGCGGAGGAAGCCCCGACAGCCGCGCCTGTTACGGCGCCGGATGCGCCAACAACGAGGGTTGAGTCGGTGGGTAGTGGGTTCAGTGGCCCACTGATCCTGGTGCGCGAGGGCGAGCCGGGCGGTGGCGAAGAACTCTATCCCAACGGGATCGACGGTACGACCGGCCTGCCGCTGTTGCGGATCGACGCGGCCAGCGCCGCCCGGATCGCCAACGGTGCTGTCGAGCCGCCTGAGCGGCAGGCGCTGCACCGCGAGAAAGCGCGCTCGCAAGAGGGTCATTTTGGCGTCACTTCTGACACCGATCCGAACAAGTTGGACGAAGCGCGTTGGGCGGTGGTTGTCCACGCCTTCGACAAGGCCGACCTGCTCAAAGCGCTCTGGCCGCTGATCGAGCATCGTTGCCGCGACATGGGCTTTTCCGTGCCGGCGGCAACCTTTAACCCCGACGAGGATTGTGTTACCTGGTGGGGTCGGCATACCGACGGCGGCGCAAAGACGCTGGAGAAGCACTGGGGCCAGATCGCGCCGGTGATGATCTACCGACCGGGCGATCGGGTGAATGGCTGGTTGGCGCGCCATGGCGTGATGGCCGGCCCGGTTGATCCGCGTCGTGGTGTGCCTTACTATCTGCTGCTGGCCGGGCGGCCCGGCGCGCCGGCCGGCGATCAGGCCGTCATCCCGCTGAACTTCCAGTACGAATTGGATATCTTCTGGGCGGTGGGGCGGCTGAGCTTTACCGACGGCAACGGGCAGCATCGCTATGGCGACTACACAACCTATGCCGAGCGAGTGGTGCAAGCCGAGCAGCGTGCCGATGCCGCCGAGCGGCTGACGCGCGGGATCGCCTACTTCGGCACCAAGCACGAACTGGACATGGCGACGATCCGCAGTGCCGAAGAGTTGATCACGCCGCTGGTGCAGTGGAGTAATACGGCGGGCAACACACCGGCGCAGCGCCAGTTCGGGCACCAGGTTTTTCTGGAGGCCGAGGCGACGCGAAGCAACCTGGAAGGGCTGCTGACAAGTTCCAAGCCGCCCGCGCTGCTCTTCACGGCCAGCCACGGCCTTGGATTACCGTTAAGCGACAACCGCCTGGTGGCGCATCAGGGCGCGCTGGTAACCCAGGACTGGACGGGTTTCGGCAGTATCAAGCGGGACCATTGGTTTGCCGGCGAAGATCTGAGCGATCGCACGAATGTCGAGGGAATGATCGCCTGCTTGTTCGCCTGTTACGGCGCCGGTTGCCCGCAGCAGGATGAATTCATCTTCGATGAAACGAAGGGCCGCCCGCAGATCGCGCCGTTCAATTTTGTAGCTCAGCTCCCACAGCGCTTGCTCACGAGCGGCATGCTCGCTGTGTTCGGCCATGTCGAGCGGGCCTGGACCTACTCGTTCAGCGAGGGCAATGCGAAGGCGCAGTCACAACCCTTTGAGGATGTGATCGGCCGGTTGATGCTCGGCAAGCGCGCCGGCGATGCAACCGACCAGTTCAACATTATTCAGGGTGCGCGCTCGATGACGCTGACCGAAGAGTTGGAGAACATCAAGTTTGGTAAGCAAGTGGCGCCGACTGAGTTGGCGCGGCTGTGGATGGCGCGCAACGACGCACGAAACTATGCGCTGCTGGGCGATCCGGCGGTGAAGTTGCCGTTTGTGTGAAGGCGTATGTTAGGGCGGGTCGCGACCCGCCCGTGCAGAGAGTTGGAAAGAGTATCCTATGATCGTTCTCGTAGCGGAATATACAACCAAGCCGGGGATGGCCGAGGCGGTGCTGGAAGCAATGACGGAGATGGTCGCGGCGATCAAGGCTGATGAGCCGGGTTGCCCGCTCTTTCATGTTTGTCGCTCCACCGAGCGCCCCGACGATTTTTTGCTCTATGAGCACTATGTCGATGAAGCGGCGCTCAAAGCGCATCGCGAAACAGCTCATTTCAAGGCGATTATTGAGGGGCGGGTGGTGCCGATGCTGGGGCGTCGTGAGCGCGAACTGTATCGGTTGGTGGTGAGCTAGGTCGCTGTAAAACGGATAACGCAAAACGTACAACGCATGCGCAGCACGCTGTTTTCGTAAGGATGCAGCGTGCTGTGTCTATTCCACGAGTATTTATAACCTATGTCAGCTTTAGCACACGCGATCACGGATTGGCTTACGGCGCGCCTGGCAACCTATCTGGCTGAATTGCAGCAGTTGTGCGCGATCGAATGTCCGACAAGCCACAAGCCGGGCGTCGATGCGGCTGGAGCCTGGGTACGGGCCTGGGCTGAGGTGCGCGGCTGGGAAGTGCTGCACTTCCCGGATGCAACGGCGGGCGATGGTTTGGTGGTTACTGTGCGTGGTACAGGGCGGCTGCGGGCAATGCTTGTGGCGCACCTCGACACGGTGTACCCGGTGGGCACGGCGGCCGAGCGACCGCTGCGTGAGGAACATGGGCATCTGATTGGGCCGGGCAGCGCCGACAATAAGAGTGGCCTGCTCAGTGGGTTGTATGCGGCGGCGGCGCTGGCTGAACTGGCGCCGGAGCATTTTGCGACGCTCAGCGTAGTGTGCGGCGGCGACGAAGAGACCGACTCGCGAGCCTCAGAGGCGATGTTGCGCGACCTGGCGCCGGCGTACGATCTGGCGTTGGTGCTGGAAGCGGCGCGTGAGAATGGCGATATTGTCAGTGCGCGCAAAGGTAACGGCATGTTCACTCTGGAGGTGACGGGGCGCGCCGCACATGCCGGCGTAGAGCCGGAGAAAGGCGCCAGCGCGGTACTGGCCCTGGCGCACCAGATCGTCGCGTTGCAGGCGCTCAACGGCACGCGCCCCGGCGTAACCCTGAATGTCGGCGTGATGGGCGGCGGCAGCGTGCCGAATGCCGTGCCCGCCAGCGCCTGGGCGCGCGTCGATGTGCGGGCCGGTGCGCCGGAGGACATGGCGCCGGTTGAGGCGGCCATCCGGGCAATTGCCGAGCAGACCTATGTAGCGGGCACGCAAACAGTGCTGCGCGACGGCTGGGGCTTCCCGCCGATGGCGCGTACGTCGGCGATTGCGCGTCTGGTTGCGCTCGCGCAGGAGTGTGCTCAGGAACTTGGTTTCAGTGTGAACGATGCCGCGACCGGTGGTGTGAGTTACGCAAACCTGCTGGCTGGCGCCGGTTTGCCGGTGCTCGATGGCCTCGGCCCGATCGGCGGCCTTGATCATAGCCCGCGTGAGTATGTTGTGAGCGCCAGTATCGTGCCGCGCACGGCGCTGCTTGCGTTGCTGCTGCTGCGGGCGAATGCGGCAAGTGATCAAGATTATGCCTAACCTGCGGCATCACTCCCAGGCACCGGATGTAGAGCGCCTACTAAACGTTTTACATCGTTCAGACCGTCGCTCAGACTGTCTCCTGCTGCCTGCCGCCTGCTGCCTGCTGCCTGCTGCCTGCCGCCCACACGAACAGACTAAAGAGGATGAGGTAGCCGGCGACCGCCGTAACCGCCGGTAGATCGAGGCTGCGCTCGACGAGGCGTGAGATCTGGATGAACCCAAGTGCGCCGAGTACGGTCAGACGTTGGGTTGTTCCGGGTGTTGCGGTGAAGAACAGCCAGAGTGCGGGGACGAGCAAGAACATCAGGTGGTGGTGCCAGACGAGGTTTGAGCCAACGGTGAGCGCCAGCACGCCGAGGGCGAGCGGGCCGGGGCCGGATTGCGCGCGCATTCGCCAGCAGTGTACGGCCCATGTGCCGAGCAGCACGAGCGTGAAGATCCGCCCGAGCAGGCTGGCCAGCGTGCCCCAGAGCGGGTTGGTTGGGGCCAGGGCAGTAAGGACGGCCGCAAGCGACTGGTTGTAGGGGTTGCTGGTTGGCCCCTGGAGCAGGCTGGGCAGCAGCACGATGAATTGCAGCCAGGGTGTAAAGCCAAACGCAAGCAACGCCGGCACGCAGAGCAGCGCCAGCCCAATCGTCACCCGCCCCAGGCGCGGCCAGTCGCGGCGCACGAGCGGCCAGAGCAGTAACACTGCCGGGGTGAGCTTGATCAGGATGGCGCCAGCAAGCGCAATATCGCCCAGCCAGGCCATGCGCCGATTAGAGCGCTGAGCAGCATGACTACGCCGCTGCGGCCACTGAACCGGGTAGTGCGCTGCGCTTGCGCCTGGTTGTGCAGGCGCAAGCGATCTGAGCAATGCTGGAGTGTGGCCGTACAGGAAGAGCGCCATGCCCAGCAGCATCAGGCTGTTGATCTGGCCGATCGCCAGGGCTTCGAGGAACGTGGTTGAGCCTAGGGCAACGACGACGGTTACGAGTAGGATGTTGATACCCGGCCGATTGGGCAGGCTGAGCCAGATCGCCAGGAGCGCAATCAGGTACAGCGCAAGATTGCCGACAAACCAGATCGCCCAGATTTCGGGGAAGGGCAATCGGGACAGCAGCGCGAACAGCGGCAGTGTGGCCGGCGTGTACACAAAACCGGCGCCGATCAGATCAAGGCTGAAGCGCCCATACGGATTGTCGCCGCGCAGGACATCCGCGCCCGCGATCAGATAATTGACCAGGTCGGGGTCGAGCGCCGGATGCACGACGAAGCTATTCCAGAGTGCCAACCCGAGATAGAGGGCAAGGATGAAGGATGAAGGATGAAGGATGAAGGATGAAATACGACGGACGATAGACGACTGATCCTGCGACCGGCTCAGCGGACGACGGTCGTTGGTCGTTGGTCGTTGGTCGTTGGTTTGGGCCGCTGCCGGTTCGTTCCTGAGGCATTGCAGCAAGACCCAGCCGAGTACAGCCACGCCGCCGACCAGTGCCCCAGTCAGCACGCGCGGTGCAAACAGGCCGCTGCGCCAGCCGCCAAGGGCCTGCCAGATCAGCGGCACGCCGATCATGAGGGCCGTGAGGGCGCAGGCCAGCGTGCGGCGGACGCCCCCGGCGCGCAGGGCCAGGAAGAGCGTGATCACCCCGCCGCTGAGGCTTGCGGCGACAGCGAGCGGGGCTGCGCCGCCGCCGTGAACCGTGGCGCTACGCACCTGAACGCCGAGATCGCGTTGCGAGTTGGCGTCGGCGATGACAGGCGCCGCCAAACGCAGGGCGATCTGTTCGCCGGGGGCCGGCGGGACGAGCAGGCGGTAGCGCCGAGCGGTTGGGGTGAGCGGCAGAGCGAATGTGCCGGCGTGGGTGTTCAGCGTAGCGACACCTGGTGCGTTGGGGCCCTGGAGGCGTAGCGTGAGCCAGAGGGCGCCGCCGGGGTTGGGCAGCGTAATGGTTGCATTACCGGCGGCCCAGCGAAATGGCTCGATGGGAGCGGGTGGATCCTCAAGCGCATAGAAACCGGCGCGGCGCAGGCTGCGTTCGTCGCCGGCGAGATCGAAGGCGGCGCTGCGGAACGGGCTGTGGGCCAGCCAGGCGCCGGCCAAGGCAAAGCAGACGAGCACGGTAATGGCGATCCCGTCGCGAATGAGTTGCTGAAGCACATGATGCTGAGTGCGCAATGTTAGGATTCAGGATTTCAGGATTCAGGATTCAGAGGCCAGCAGGCACAAACTGTACCATACTTTGCTGAAGCGTTTGTATCCGCATCTATGGGGCGGCAGTGCGGTGAGCAGCATCCGCAGATGACGCAGATACGGGCGCTCTTCATGGCCTTGCATGCCTGAAAAAGACGATCCCGAGCACGATTGTTTCCACGGTGCTGCTGATCATGAAGGCGAGCGGCACGGCGATCACGCCCAGCGGGGTGATGAGGGTGGCCATCAGGCCGATGCGCAGAGTGAGTTGGATCAGGTTCGTCAACAGCGGAGTGCGCGTGTCGAGCCGGGCGGCAAAGGCGCGGGTGAGCACTTCAGTGGCGACGTAGCAGGGTAGACCAAGCGCGAAGACGGCGAGGATGCTGTAGGTCAGGTCGCCGGCGGCGGCATCGAAGGCGCCGCGTTCAAAGAAGATCCGAATGATCGGGCGGCCAATGAGGAGTAAGCTGATCGCGGCGAACGTCGCCCCGCTGCAGCCGAAGGTCAGTGCGCGTAACACGATCTTCCGCACGGCCGTATGCTCGTTCGCGAGGGACAGCGCAGCCAGGCGGGGTAAGACGCCCTGGCCGATGGCTATACCGAGCAGACGAATGGGGAAGCCGATCAAGAGCAGCGCGTTCTGGAGTGCGCCCAGGGCGGCCGCACGACCGGCGATACTGGCGAAGGCCGTATCGGCGATACCGCCGGCGTAATTCACCAGGCTGGAAAGCGCGCTGGGGCCGAGTAAACGCAGTACAGCGCGCAGGTCGCGGTCGGCCGGCGCCCAGATGAAGGCGGGCCGGTAGGCGCGGGCACGCAGGCCAGGCAGAATGATTGCCAATTGGATCACGCCGTCGAGAATGGCACCAACGGTGGGGCCATAAATGCCGACCCCAGGGATGTACATTGCCGCGACGATCCCGCCAATCAGCGTGACATTGCGCAGCGCAATCGCCACAATGGGCAGAAGCAGTTGCCCGCGGCTTACGAGCAAAGCTACCAGCACGGCTTCAGATACAACGAGCAGCACTTCGAGCAGCATGATCCGGCTGAGCGTGGCGGTCAGCGCCTGCGTGGCCGGATCCAGGCCGGGGGCGAGCACATAGCGCACAAACTGGGGGGCAAACAGGGCGGCCATGGCGGCGAGCGGGGCGACGGCGCAGAGCAGGGTGCTGAGGGTGAGGTTGACCAGGTGCCGCGCGGCCGGTGTGCCATCGCGGCGTTCGACGCGCAGCAGGATCGGCACGAGGGCGTTGGTGAGCGCGCCGCCGCTGATCAGCACCCCAATGGTTTCGGGGAGGCGGAAGGCGGCATAATAAGCGCCGACGGCATCGCTCAGGCCAAATTCGGCATTGAGCAGAATCTGACGCACCATACCAAGCAATGCCGACACGAGAAACGCCGCCATGTAGAGCAGTGATGACTCGGTGACGTTGAACTCAAGCAAGGGCCAGGCGCGGAGCGGGGTGCGGGCAAAGCGGCTCAGGAGTGCGCGCAGAGCGCGGAGATTGCGCTGGAGCATGCTGCGCTTTCATGCAAGACGATTGCGGCAGGGTAACGGCATCAGCATAACAGAGAACGCGTCTACATTCAAACCGTGAAGGTGGGCGGTCGTGAAGACGATTAAGCTTTCTGCTGCGGCTTGACGAAGCCAAACCACAGCAGAAATGCATACGCTACCGATGTTCTAGCGGGCGATAAGCGGCAGGTAGAGCGTGGTGCGCGTCGATTGCTTCAACCCGCTTTGGACGTTCGTTTCGTTCACCAGCGCCGGGCCAACCGAGAGGTCGTAGAGACCTTCTTCAGCAGTCTCAGTGTAGTGCAAGACGACGATATAGACTGTCTTGCCGGCACTGGGCGGCAGGGTCATGGTAAGGAAGTCGTTGTTAGTAGGCTCGGTTTCGAGGAACTGTTCAAGCTCCCAGCTTTCATCCTCGGCGAAGGCGAAAACATAGGGATCCATGCCGAGGCCGAGATTGGCGACGCGGAGGATGAGTTCGTCGGTGTAATCAGTTGGTACGTCGAGTCGGAAGACATCGAAGTCATTGGCGAAATCGATCCAGCCGGGAATGGCGATGTTATCGGGCTGAATAGGCGTCGCCCCGGTGATATCGTCGGCGTGATCGTCGGCCTGCGAGCCGCGTACAAACACCGTGGCGGTAGCGTACCGCTGGAAATTGCCTTCTACCGGATACGTTTCAGCGGGGCGTGTACGGCCGTCCGGGTTTGGTGATAACGACGGGGCGACGGCCTCTTCGGTGAAGACGGCGTTGCCTGCGGCATTGTCGAAGTAGACGGAAACAACGTACTCGCCGTTGCCGCGGTACGGCACAATGGCGCTGTAGTACCCGTCGTTGGCCAGGAAGTCCGGGGCGCTGCCGTTGTCGGTCAAGGTTACGGGCGTAACGCTGCCGTCGGGCGCCTCAACCTCGCCGCGCACGCCTGCGCCGGCAATGGCGAAATCCTGGCCGACAAACGCCTCGATCACGATGGGCTCAGGGTAGGTGATCTGTTCGCCGGTGACCGCCGTGACTGCGGCGACAAAGGTGCGGGCATTGGGCTTCGTTTCCGCATCGACCCAGAAGGCGAGATCAAGATCGGCTTCTGTCGCCGGAACAGGCGTAACAGTGAACGTCCATTCGCCGACGTCTGGGTTGGCGATGCGAGCGCTGGCCAGCGTAGACAGCCCGGTAACGCCGTTACTTTCGCTAAAGGTGGTAAACGGCACGCCGGACAGCGTGCCATTGGGCCGGTTTAGGGTGATCGTTGCATCCTCGGCGTCGCCGGTGAAGATGATGTCGAGTTGCAAGACGCCGATACTGGCATCGACGTAGAAGGTTGTGGTATAGGGCGTTGGGTTGTTTGCCACGCCTGCACCGGTCGCCAGATTGGTATCGACGGCGGGCGAGGCGGCCTGATCGGCTGCGCTGAAGGCTAGGCGCAGATCAATGATACTTGCGCCGGTAAAATAGGCACCGCCGGTTGCATCAGCGAGGTCGAACAGTTCCGTGCTCAGCAGATCATCGCTGCCGAGATCGAAGCTGTAGATCGGCACGGCCGCGTTCTGATACGGGCCAACCTGATCAAATGGATGGCCGCCTTCGGTATGCACGCCGGCACCGAACAGATAGACGACACGCGTAGATGCTGCCGGTACGCCGGCGCCGTTCAAGCTGGTCAGAGCTGCTTCCAGGGCATCGCCGGTAGCAACGGCGGGATTGCTGCTGGGCGCAATCCCGTCGATGGCGCTCTTCAACGCATCGCGATCGGTCTGGTCGGCAATAATCAGCGGTGCCTGGATGACGCTTACACTGCCGCTGAAGGTGGACACGCCGATCATATCGCCGGCTGATGCCCCATTAACGAGGTTCTTCAGCACGGCCTTGATTGAGGCAAGCTGCGTCGCCGACATGTTCGCCGACGTGTCGATCATAAACTGGCGCACAAAATCGGTGCCGGCCTGCTGCAAATTGCCGGAATCGCCCACCCAAACAAACTGGAGGGCGTTGCGGGCCTCGGTGCGTGCGGTCGGACTGACCAGATCAATCCGGGGCGCCTGGTTAGGCGCAGGGGCGACAGCGCTCAGTTCCGGGTGGAACAACCGAGTGGGCGCTGTTGAGCGGTTGCCGTCGCGGGGGTCCTGGCTTGCCGGGCGCACGAGGGTTTCCCAGATACTCGCGCCGTAGATGCGCTGCTGGGCTGTGTTCCGGGTATTGTTTACGGCTGTGGAGAAGTTGAGCCACTGCAGATCGCCATCGACGGCGTTCCACTGGCTGTGCATCACCGAGTTCGTTACCGGTGTATCGCCGGAGATGGGCGCGCCGGGCCATGTTCCAGTGGCGTCGCCGCCGCGGTACTCGTCGTAGATTGAGTAGAAGTAGTGGCCCATTTCGTGGCCGAGGGTGTAGCCACCATTGATGTGGGCGCGATCATTGGCAATAAAACTGGTGCCCTGGAAATCATCGCAGTGCTGGATGCGCAAACCGGGCTTGCCGTAACCGGCAACATGCGCATTCGGCCAACACGTGGCGATCCAGACAATATCGGCGCGATCTGCGAATGCTCCACCAGTATGGATCTCGATGCGGCGCAGCTTGTTGGCGCCGTTCGACATCTCATACACTGCGTCGGCGAAGTAGCGTAGGTTGGCTTCGATCGCTGCCCGCTTCGTATTCGCATTCGCTGCCGAGTCGTAGTACGACACAGTCATGTCGATGAAGCGCACCGCCCGGTCACCGCTGGTGATCTGCGCAATTGTGCTGTCGGGTGAGGCGCCGCCGGCATTCCTGGCGCGTACGCGGTAGCGATACGCGGTATTCCCCGCAACCGTTACATCGATGAAACTGGTGGCGCCGTTGGTGATAGTGGCGATGTTGGTAAAGCCGCCGTTCCCAACCGCCCGTTCAAGCTCAAATGTTGTTGCGCCGCCGCCGTTCCAGGAGAGCTTCACGGCGCCGCCGGAATCGAGTTCGGCGTTCAGGTTGGTGGGCGCGCCAGGCGAGCCTACGGCGCTGAGGCTGACGTCATCGATCAGCCAGAGCCCATCGCGTTGTGCGTTGTGCAGGCGGAAGCGTAGCAACACGTTCGACTGATTGCCGGCCGTTGCCGATAGATCGACGCTGATCGTGCGCAGTGGGACATTATTGATCGATTGGTTTGAGCGCCAGGTATTCGTCCAGGTGGCGCCGCCGTTGGTGCTGACATCAACATCGGCGATGGCGTTGCCAAGGTTAAAGAAGAAGGTTCCGAAGGTCAGTTTTACCGCTGGTCGCCCGGTCAGGTTCAGTTGCGGCGAGCGTAACTCTGTGTTCATCTGACCGGCTGAACCCTGGAGATTATCGGCGATAGCGAAGTTATTCGTACCGATGCCCAGGTTGCTGGCGCGGGCGCCTGGGTCGTCGAAGCGCCAACCATCGCTCTGACCGTTGTTCTGCACCGTCCAGCCCACCGGAGCGGTGGTGGCGGTGAAGGTCTCGTTCAGTTCATTGAGATTGGGGCAGGCAGCGGTTGTAGCGGGCGCTAAGTTACTAGCCTGTGAGCTGCCAGCGGTATTGACGCTGAGGACGCGGTAGGTATAGCTTGTACCACAAGCGACGCCCTCAGCGTCGAGGTAGTTGGTATTGGTGCCGGTGACGGTTGTCAGTGGCGTCCAGTTGGTGCCGTCGGCCGAGCGTTGCACATTGTATTTCGTGGCGTCCGCCACGGCGCTCCAGGTCAGCGCAACCTGGCTGCCGTTGACGATAGCGTTGAGGTTGGTGGGTGCTGCGGGAGCGCTCAGGCCGGTGACGGCCACGTCATCGATCTGCCAATACCAGGCCCAGGTTGCATTGTAGTAGCGGAAGCGCAGGCGGACATTGCTCTGGTTGGCGGCTTGCTCCGAAAGATTCACCGTCACTAGTCCGCTGGCTTGGGTTGTGGTGCGCCAGACGTTGGTCCAGGTTGTGCCGCCATCGATACTGACATCGACATCGGCGGTAGAGTTCTCGTAGGGGCGGAAGAAGGTACGAAACTGGAGGCGCGCGGTGCTTATGCCATTCAAACTGAAGGCGGGCGAAATCAGCGCGGTATCCATTGATACGCCTTCGCCGGCCTGGTCGCTGTCGGCGATCGCAACATTGCCCTGGGCGCCGGTTTCGTTCGTGCGGGTGCCGGGGTTATTAAAGCTCCAGCCTGGCCCATCGGCGGGCGTGACTGACCAACCATTAGGGGCAGTGGCGGCGCTGAAGGCCTGGGTGGTCAGGCCGCCTTGGGCTAATACGGAAAGCGGGATAGAGCTGACGAGAATGGCAATAACGAGGAATAGGGCGGTGATGGTCGGCGAACGATGTGAACGGCGGACGGTCAGGCGGGGGGGCATGCAAGGACCTTTCCACTTCCGGTAGGGCGGCCTCGGTCAGCTTTGACACGGCGCGAGGTACGTAACGATGGCGAATACGGAATGGACAGCGCATAGAGCATCCTATCAAGACGCGCTTACCAAAACCGATAGTACGAGAATCAGAAAGGCGAAGCACACGCTTGCGCGCATACTTCGCCCAGTATCGAAGAAGCGGTTTACCGGATCGGCTTAAATCGTCAGGCCGCCATCGACCGAAATCACCGAGCCGGTGATGAAGCCGGCCTCGTCGGAGGCGAGGAACAGGTAGGCGTTGGCGATATCCTGGGCGCTGCCGAGCTTGCGCAGCGGCGTGCGCTCCTGAATGGTGTCGAGCACCTTCTCGGGCACCGACGCAATCATATCGGTTTGCACGAAGCCGGGGGCGATCGCATTGACGCGAATGCCGTTCGGGCCAAGCTCGCGCGCCCAGGTCTTCGTCATGCCGATCACGCCCGACTTGGCAGCGGCATAATTCGTCTGGCCGAAGTTGCCGTGCAAGCCGACGATCGACGCGGCGTTGAGGATCACGCCACTGCCCTGGGCGATCATATGCGGCGTAGCAAACTTGGTGCAGAGCCAGACGCCCTTCAGGTTGACATCGATCACCGCGTCCCACTGCTCTTCGGTCAGCTTCTGGACGCGAGCATCGCGGGTGATGCCGGCGTTGTTGATCAGGATGTCGAGCCGGCCGGCCCACTCGTGGGTGGTGCGGACGGCAACCTCGACGGATTCGGCGCGAGCGACATCGAGGAAGACCGCCTTGGCCCGGCCATCGGCGCGGGTAATCTCATCGGCGACTGCCTGCGCGGCGCTGAGGTTAATATCGGCGACAGCGACATGAGCGCCTTCGCGAGCGAAGGTGAGCGCGGTCATCCGGCCGATGCCATGGCCGGCTCCGGTGATCAGGGCGACTTTGTTGGCAAGACGCATGGTAGGTTGCTCCTTGTTGAGCCGACGTTGGGCCGCAGCAAGTGCTTCGGCCTTATGGTTTCTATGCGGGCTGACAGACAGTAAGGCCGCAGCACGGCTGCGGCCTTACTTGCTGCGCTGGGCGAGCCAGGCCCCGATTTGCGGCCAGACGCGCTTGCTGGCGCCGCTGCCGACCATCATGCCGATGTGACCACCGCGCATCTCCAGCAGGAGTTTGTCGCGCGTGCCGACCCGATCCATCACCGTGACCGACTGGCACGTAGGCACGATATGGTCTTTGTCGGCGATGACATTGAGGAAGTTGGCGGTGATATTCTTCAGATCGACCACCTGGCCTTCCATGATTAGCTTGTTTTCCATCAGCCGGTTTTCGCGGAAGAACTCCACGACCCACTGACGGAACGCGGCGCCCGGAAAATCGACATTGTCGGTAACCCAGGTGTTCATTGCGAGCCAGGCCTCGACGACAGCCGGATTATCGAGGTTGTCCCAGAGTTTCAGGTAGGTGCCGATATAGTTTTCGACCGGCTTGAGCATCTTATTGCCGTACTCGATCACACTGGCCGGTACATTGCCGTATTGGCGCACGAGTTCATCGACGTTGTAATATTCAGTGTTCAACCAGCGATTAAACGCCCCGCCTTCCTTGTCGCTGAAGTCGAGCGGCGCAGTCAGCAGCAGCAGATTGCGCAGGCCGTCGTTGGGGCGCATAGCGGCATAGATCGCGCAGATCGTGGCACCGATGCACCAGCCGAGCATGCTAAAGTCGCGGGTGCCGGCGTGGCGCTGCATTGCGCGGACGACGCGGGGCAGGAAGCGCAGCGCGAAGTCTTCAAAGTTGTATTTTGCGTCTTCCAGGCCCGGCGTGCCCCAATCGAGCAGATACACTTCGTAACCCTGTTGGAGCAGGTATTCGACGAAGCTATTGTTGGGGCGTAGGTCGAAGATATACGGCCGGTTGATCAGGGCAAAAACGAGTAGCAAGGGCACTGGCTTGCGTTGCTCGACGGGAACTTGCGGAAAGTAGTGATAGAGGCGCATCTTATTGAGCGCCCAGATCTGTTCTTTGGGGGTCTGATTCACAGCGACATTCACCCGGTTTGCGGCCAGGCGAGCGGCCATCTCGCTACTTTTCGTCATCCGCTCCA